>CACJUX010000001.1 GCA_902596655.1 uncultured SAR116 cluster alpha proteobacterium
GCTGGTATCGAGATCAATTTCGATGGTCCGAGCCAACCGACTCCGGTCGAAAAGGATGGTTTCCTGCGGCATCCAGTGCAATGAAGCACCATTCCTGGCCGACAGATGAATGTTCATGCTGGCGATATCGCTCGTGCTACTGGCATAGGCGCGTTCGGCGGCCTGAGTGGTGACGAGCATTTGGCTGGAATCAGAAGAACATTGATACCGATAGACGTCGCCTCCAATGATGCCACCGGCGGTATTCACCAGAACGACTTCATGTGCTTGGCCGAAACTGCGCGGCATCAACGCCTTGGCAGCACCCGATTGGTAAAGCCGATCAAGCGTACCTGCGCGAAACGCGACATCTACCACGCCGCGCGATCGCTGAAGTGCAGTTGCAAATATGTTGGGTCCGACCATCATCTTGATAATTGATATACCAATTTGCTGCTCATACGCCAACCGACTGGCACATTCTTGGCTTGTCTAAACCTGCATTGGGGCTGGTATAGACGATCTCACCGCGCGCCATCGCAAAAATCTGATCGCAAATCACGAGGCAATATCTAAATATTGCTCGACAAGAACAACCGCCAAAGGATGCATGGGAATGGGAAAAAGCTATTTCCCTCGAATAAAAGAAATGGGATGCTAACATTGAAATCTGTGCTCCTTACGATGTCAAAGTAGCGCTATCCCGCTGAACTAAATTCTCTATTTAATTTTTAGCATTAGTATAACGAGCTTAGTATCTTTCGGCCAACATTTAACCTTCATTTAATTTCCAAATTTCAAAATTGCTTCAAAAATGATTTGAGCAGCTTCATCAATTGTTGTTTGCGTGGTGTCGATGCGGATTTCTGGGTTTTCTGGCGCCTCATATGGACTATCAATACCGGTGAAGTTTGCAAGTTGTCCTGCGCGGGCTTTGGCGTACAAACCTTTGACATCTCTTTTCTCCACGGCAGAGAGTGGAGCATCGATGAACACTTCGATAAATTCGCCATCCTCCATCATGTTCCGCACCATTTCACGTTCGGATTTAAACGGCGAGATGAAAGCAGTAATGACGATCAGGCCCGCATCCGTCATCAATTTTGCTACTTCGCCCACACGGCGAATATTTTCAATCCGATCAGCTTCGGTAAAACCCAAATCCTTATTCAAACCGTGTCGTACATTATCCCCGTCAAGGAGAAAGGTATGGCGATTTATTTGTGTTAATTTTAATTCAACCGCATTGGCAATTGTAGATTTTCCTGACCCAGATAGGCCCGTCATCCAAAGCACAATTGCCTTCTGTTTCTTTAATTGGGCGCGATGATCACGGGTAACGTCAGTTGGTTGCCAATGGATATTCTGTGCGCGACGCAAAGCAAATTTGATTAACCCCGCACCCACTGTTGCATTAGTCATCTTGTCAATCAGTATAAATCCTCCAAGCGTGCGGTTCTTGGCAAAGGGCGCGAAGGGTATAGGCCTTTCCGTGGTCAGAGTAGTCACACCGATTTCGTTCAACTCCAACGTCTTGGTGGCCGTATGGCCTAAAGTATTTACATTTACCTGATATTTGGGCTCTGCCAACGAGGCAGAGACCATTTGTGTGCCAATCTTCAAATAATAGGAGCGACCGGGGAGCAGTGCCTTTTCATCCATCCAAATCAGAGTTATTTCAAACTGATCCGCGACCTCAAGTGGCGGAGCAGCAGCGGTAATGATTTGACCACGAGAACAATCAACCTCCTCATTGAGCGTTAGGGTAATGGATTGGCCCGCGCTTGCTTTATTGAGGTCTCCATCGAATGTGACAATACGATCCACCTTGCTGGTTCTAGCCGATGGCAGAATGCGAACTTCATCTCCCGGCTCAATTGTGCCTGAAGCAATCCTACCACTAAACCCGCGAAATCCCGAATGCGGACTATTGATCCATTGCACAGGCATACAGAAATCTTGAGGCATCCCCGAACGATGCTCCAATTCCAATGCCTCCAGATGTGCAAGAAGGGGCAACCCAGTGTACCAAGCCATGCTATCCGAACAAGCTACGATGTTGTCGCCCCTGAAACCAGAAATTGGGATCGCGATATGTTCTGAAATCCCAACAATAGTCGCAAATTCAGTATAATCAGAAACAATCGCCTCAAAAACACTTTGATCGTAGCCAATCAAATCCATCTTGTTCACTGCAAGGACGATGTTTCTGATGCCTAGCAGATGACACAGATAGATGTGGCGGCGTGATTGTTCTAATACACCTTTGCAAGCATCAATAACGATGACCGCTAGTTGTGCCGTCGACGCACCGGTAATCATGTTACGTGTATATTGTTCATGACCGGGCGTATCTGCAACAATGAATCTGCGCTTTTGGGTGGCAAAAAAATGATATGTCACATCAATGGTGATGCCCTGATCGCGTTGAGCCGACAGCCCGTCAACCAGCAAGGCAAAGTCGATATCTTGTCCCCGCGTTCCAAGCTTTTTGCTGTCCTCCTCAAGCTGCGTCAACTGGTCCTGAAAAAGCATTTTGCTTTCATAGAGTAAACGCCCAACCAGTGTTGATTTTCCGTCACCCACAGAACCGCAGGTGATAAACCGCAAAACTGATTTATTCTGATTGCGGTCAAGGTATACATCAATATCCTCATTGGCTTGGCTGCCGGCTTTGTACATCTGATTTTTCATATCATTTACCAGCTCAGAAATACCTATGTTGTGTTTTTACTTCTATCGATGCGCCCTGCTAATTGCCAATCGCTCGACCTTGACGTTCAGAGGTTGTGGTCAAAAACATCTCCTGAATGACTTCTATCAGCGTTGCGGCCTCAGACTCAAGCGCACCCGTCAACGGATAACATCCTAGCGTGCGAAAGCGTATAGAACGCATTACAGGGATCTCCCCTTGCTCAAGCGGAAACCGTTCATCATCCACCATCAGGAGCATGCCATCACGCTCTACAGTCGGACGCAGTGCGGCAAAATACAGTGGTACGACGTCGATTCTTTCAATGTAGATGTATTGCCAAATGTCCAATTCTGTCCAATTTGCCAGTGGAAAAACACGGATGCTCTCTCCGGCGGCAATGCGCGCATTGTAAAGCGACCATAGCTCTGGTCTTTGCGCCCTTGAGGCCAAACGGTGTTGCGCCGAACGAAAGGAAAGTATGCGATCTGATACGCGGGATGTTACGTCGTTCCGCCGAGCTCCATCAAATGTGGCATCAAACCCATAGTTATCAGGTGCCTGTTTTAACTCCTCGGCCTTCCAAATTTCTGTGTGGAGCACCCCGTGTTCAAACGGATTAATACCTATTTCCATGGCCTCGGAATTTTGATGTATAATTAGCTCCATACCCGCATCTTGGGCGGCTTTATCGCGCAGCTTATAAATCTCTTGAAATTCCCAAGTGGTATCCACGTGCATCAGTGGAAAGGGAGGTGAAGACGGGAAAAATGCCTTTTTTGCCAAATGCAGCATCACAGCGCTGGTTTTGCCAACAGAATACAGCATAACCGGATTCTTTGCCTCAGATACAACCTCGCGCATGATCTCAATAGCATCAGATTCCAATTCTGAAAGATTGTTTTGAGAGGGAGCCATCTGCGTCATAATAACTTTAATCAACCGTGATATTTGAGGGAGGTGATGAGTAGCCCGCTGCGGCGGCGTCCTAAGAACTGATTGAAAAATTCATATTTCTGAAACAATAATTTACACGGCAAATGATTAAACCAAACCTCACAAATACACGAAAACTTATTCACCAAAGTCAGCACTCTAAGGAGTAAGAATAGCGACGAAATGGTGGGCGTGACAGGGATTGAACCTGTGACCCCTACGATGTCAACGTAGTGCTCTCCCGCTGAGCTACACGCCCCATTTCATTGTGAGCAGATTATGGACATACTCCAACGAGGTCGGCTTTAAGTCGCTATAACTGCACCAACCTCCATAGTTTCGCAAGCCTTTTTTCTCAAATTGGCGGGCTTTGTGGGCGGCTACCCGCAAGCGGCCTACCGCCTGACAACAATTGCCTGTTGATACTTATTACCGCAGGGCTAGCTTGGTGATTGTGGGGGCAAAAACAACCGTGTTAGATTAATTTGATGATGGACTCGATCGACATTGCAGGCAATCAGCAATCGCAAGAAAAAACCGCGCAGATAGGTCCCGACGGTTCTATTGACATTTATGTTGTTCCGACTGAAACACTAAATAGTCCAAGCTATAGTTCGCTGACGGTCCATCAGGGTATCAACCGGGTTCTAGCGCCCGTCGTCGCCTCCTGCCCGCATGCCGGGCGGGATTATCCTGCCACCTTGACCGAGGCAGCGACGCTGCCAGTTGGGCAGATGCGCGGGCTGGAGGATTTTGGCGTTGACCACCTGATTACTAGTCTTGCAGCGCATGGCATCACCACGGTAATCAACAAGATTGCGAGGGCCTACATCGATGTCAACCGGCCGATTGGAGACGTTGATACGACAATGTTTGACACCCCGGTTGAAGCTGACAAGCCCTCTCGACATGTTAGCGCAGGCTATGGGCTGATACCGCGCCTCTCGGCCATGCGCCAGCCGCTCTATGCCTGCCCACTTCCCGCCGGTGAGGTCAAACACAGGCTTGGCTTCGCCCATCTGCCTTATCACAGCATGTTAAGCGCCCAGATTGCCGCCGCAATGACCGAACATGGCCATTGCCTTCTGGTGGATTTCCATTCGATGCCCCCCATTGACCGAAGCAACCGGCAATTGGCCGACATCATTCTGGGGGACTGTCGTGGCAGGACGCTTGATCCTGAGCTTGGGAACGCTATTGCCAGTTTTTTCATCGATGAGGGGCTGAGCGTAGCCTGGAACGAGCCTTACTCTGGCGGTTTTATTACCCGTGAACATGGCCTGATCGGCACGCCAAATCAGTCTATACAGATTGAAATCAACAGGGCGTTATATATGCGTGATTCTCGTCTTTCCGCGCGCGAACCACACGCCGTTCCTGAACGGATCAAACATATTGCGGCAGTGATCAATCGCTTTGGCGCTTTTTTGGTTAAACTGCAGCAGAGTTAAAGACGTTTTAATGGCCCTTATTGACATAGGGATTTTCGCCCTTGCGCATTACCATCCTGATCGGAATGCCGTGCAGACCAAAATCCTGGCGCAGACCTGTCGTCAGATAGCGTAGGTAGCTCTCTGGTAAATCAGCAGGCCGACTCGCAAACAGGGCAAAAGTTGGAGGCCGAACCTTGATCTGAGTCATGTAGCGAATTCGCAGGCGACGCCCCCCAACAATCGGCGGTGGGTGCGCTTCCAACATGAGATCGAGCCAACGGTTCAGCCGACCCGTTGAGATCCGAGTGTTCCACAGACCATAAATCTCATCTGCCGCAGCCATTAGCCTGCCAAGCCCACGTTTGTAGAGACCGGACATCTGAATCACCGGTACACCACGCAGCTGCGCCAGCGATGTCTGCAGGCGGTCAGCTATCTTGCTGGCAGCGACCTGTTTGTTGCCAACTGCATCCCATTTGTTGGCACCAATTACAACGGCGCGGCCCTCGTCAGCAATCATCCGCGCAATTGCGAGATCCTGCTTGTTCAGCTCGTCGGTAGAATCAACAAGCAGCACACAAAGATGGGCAAATTTAATCGCCCGCAACGCATCGCCAATCATCAGTTTTTCAACCTTGTCAGTGACCCGCGCCCGGCGACGCATTCCAGCCGTATCAATCAATCTATAGGGCTGGCCACGCCACTCGAATGGCACCTCGATGGCGTCGCGCGTAATGCCCGCCTCCGGCCCAGTCAATAACCTGTCTTCGCTGATGAGGCTGTTGATCAGAGTGGACTTGCCCATGTTCGGACGGCCGACAATGGCGATACGCATTGGCTCGCGCACACTATCATCCTGCCATACATCAATTGGATTGCCACCCTCGTCGAAGCGCTCCTCTTCGTTGATAGGTTCCTCGCTGTCCTCCTCGGCACCGAATAGCAGATCATCCTCTCCAGTCAGAATGCCGCCAAGCCCCAGCTCCTCAGCAGCAGACAATAGCGCATCATGCAGATCAACCATGCCCTCCCCATGCGCCGCGGAAATCGGCACCGGCTCGCCAAGCCCTAGACGCCAAGCCTCGGCCAGCCCTGCTACGCCGGCCTTACCCTCACATTTATTGGCTACGAGTATCACCTTTGCTCCCGATTTGCGAATTTTCCCTGCAAAGAAATTGTCGACAGGTGTTACTCCCACCTTAGCATCGACCACCAGCATTGTGATGTCCGCGTCGCGAATGGCCAGTTCCGTCTGTTGGCGCATGCGGTCCTCGAGAGAGCCGTTGCTTGCCTCCTCAAGACCGGCCGTATCAATCACCCGAAACTGCAATGTAGCAAGGGTACCATCACCCTCGCGCCAGTCGCGAGTGACACCGGGCTGATCGTCGACGATCGCGTGTTGGCTACCGATCAGCCTGTTAAACAGCGTGGATTTACCAACATTTGGTCGCCCAACAATGGCGTAGGTAACAGTCATATCTAAATTACCACTTCATAGGCCGCCATCCAAAACTGAACGGGACGCACCATTATCATGTAGGCAAGCACCTTTTGAAACTCAAAATTTATTCAAACGCACTCAGCGTTCCATTGACACTAAGGACGAGGAGCTTGCCAGCGGCCATCTGCGGGGGTGTTAGCACGGACAAACCGAGGCGTTTCGTGCCAATCTCTGCACCGTTTTCCGGGTCAAACATATGGATTTGCCCCGCTTTGCTAATCACCATAACTTTGTTGCCGGCAACAATAGGTCCGACATAGCGCGGCGGGTTCTCAGTTACAACAACATCCGGCGGTGTGGCGTCGGGGAGCGCGGCAAACCAACGAACCGCTCCATCAGACCGCCGAAGGGCGTAAAGACGGCCATCGTGCCCCATCACAAAAATTGTCTTACCGGCTAGCCATGGCATTTCAATACCGCCAATACGCTGTTCCCAGACAAGCAGACCATTTCTACCGCTGAAAGCGGCTAATCTTCCTGCCTGGCTGACGACAAAAATCAAGCCACCATCGTGAATGGGGTGCGCCCTGATATCGCCAATACCCTCAATCGAGGTGCGTGGACTTAAGGTCGCCACCGAATCCGTCCACAGTAATTCGCCGTCATCCGCGTTGAAATATGTCACCTCACCACGGGCCCCAACAACAACCAAACCACCATCCGCGTAGGCTGGTGATGGTGCACCGAACATTACTGTCTCACGCGAGAGGCCGACACGGTCCCAGACAAGCTCGCCAGTTTCCAGCTGATAAACGTGAATATTCGCATCAAGATCGGTGACAACCACAGCTTGGTCCTCGATTATCGTCGGTCCAGCGCGCAGTGGCAATTCACTTACCAGACTCCAGATGATACTGCCGTCGCCAGCATCCAGCAAAGCCAGATTGCTTCCACCAGCATGCACCACAACGCCTCTCGGGGAGACCACAATGCCACCGCCAACGCCCGGGAGCGGGTCATCTGCTACCTCTTCAATACTGACCGACCAAATGACAGTACCGGTCTCCAGATCGAAAGCCGTTACTAAACCATTTGGCGCGACCGCGAAGACCCTATTCTCCGAAACCACAGGTGTCGCAAGATCGACGAGGGCACTTCCCTCGCCACCGATCGATACGGACCAGACGCGCGCCAGAGTCCCCTCAAACTGTAAGTGTCCACCAGCATGTCCCGGCCCAAGTCCGACAGTAGGCGCCGCCATCATATTTACCAACGGCGGCAAACCCGCGCCCTCGGCAAAGGCTTCGGGGTCACTGGCAACCAGCGTCCGGCTTGGCAAAACTGAAATGCGCTCCCCTTCGAGGATCAGCTCATCATTCGCGCACCCTGACAGCATGACGATTGTCCCCACCAAAAACGTTGCCAGCGGAAAGCGTATGCGATGCGTCAGGCTGTGGTTCGTGTTTGCGTTAAATTCTTGACTGGATGCTGTCATCATATCTTCCGCTTGGGCGTATCATATTTTGGTCAGATATAGATATCATTCTGCTGCTGATTTAAGGATTGGCAGAAACTGGCTCGCGCGCTGGCGCAGTTCAGGCGAGAGTTCGACAAGACCTAGAATAGACTCAAATTTTTCGAGCGCTGCGGCAGGATCATTGTTTTCAAGGTCGAGAGCAGCGCTTTGTTCTAGCGCTAACCCCTGCCACGGTCCCGGTGTCGCTGTCAAAGGGAAAAGCTGGTCTTGCGATTGTTTCGGATCGGTACCTTCAGGCGCGTTCATCACCGCTAGTAATAGCGCCGCCTGTTGATACAGTGGCTTGATGGCCTTGTTTTCAGCCAGCATCATATAATCGCTGACAGCCCCTTCGCTGTCACCATTGGCTGCTTTTGCTGCCGCCATGCGAAAATGGGCAAGCATCTCGTAGCCATCGGTCAAATCAGCCATTGCCTCGCGGATCGATATAACAAGATCACTAGAGTCCAAGGCACGGTGATAGGAATTGGCCGCGGTTTCCGCTTGCTTAGTTTTCCAAGTCTTTAAGCCTTGAGCGGAGCCAACGCCCAGAATGACAGCTGTCACCGTTGCAATGACAAATTTGCCATAACGCGCCCACAGCAACCGGGCTTTGTCTTTCTTCAGCTCTTCGTCAATTTCATCAAAAATATCAGCCATGGCATTTTCTTCGGTTCATATCAGTCAGGGATTTTTCGCAGAGGCCTCTCACAAATGCATCATTGACGCCAAAGCAAAGCTGCCTCAACATAAACAAATTGGTAGCAAACAGCCAACTGAAAAACGTAGGTACAACTATCCCGTGTCCAGCATAAGCAATCCCAAGAAGTCAAGACGACAATTATATTTTTCACGGGCAGAACTTGGTGCAATCCTATCTGCCTACAGTGCGCGAGTGGCGGCCGGTGAATGGCGGGACTACGCGCTAGATCACCAAAACGGCGTGGTCATGTTTTCAATTTTCCGCCACACTCTTGAAACACCCCTTTTTGTCATCGAAAAACGGCAGCGCTATCCAAAGGAGACTGCGCAGTTTCTTTTGCGTGACCGGAAACGTGTTCTTTGTAAATCTGGCCAGCTTGCCAATCTGATCAACCATTTTAGCAAACTGCCGCGCCTTGTCAGCGGCTAGGCCAAAGATCCTCGCAAGCATCTCCCCGGCATCGAGGGCCTAGCAGGCTCATTTATGAAAGTCTAAACCATTGCCTATTTCATTATGTTTTATTAAATTAGAACAAATCATGAACAAGATGATGGGAAATTAGTAGTGGTGGTGACATGGGTGGCTTTAAAAATCGGAATATTGAACGTAGTGAACCCAGAAACCCAATCACCCTTGCGGATCTTGCCGCTAAAAATATTGGGGTTTTCTGCTGGTGCAACCGATGTAACCACAATGCGGAGGTAACAGCCTCATCATTAATTGACAGCTTGGGTCCGCTGTTTCCTGTTCCCGAACTTGGCAGCCTTATGCGGTGTTCGGCATGCAACGCCCGGGATGTCTCAACGCGCCCTGCCTGGCCAAGCCATGGGGGCGGCGCGATCGCCCGTCATGATTGATCCCAAAATAATCGTGATTTGCCACCGGCCAACCAACAGCCCAGTAAGGGGACCAGCACCACGGCAAAAGGACATGGACAGTTGCCGCTGAATGCGATACTTCTTTGGAGGCTAAAATACTAGTGGTTAGAAAACTCGCTAAGCTGTAATCCAATAGGTACACTAAGGAAAAGACAGATTATGAACGCAAGCGATACTGCCAAAATTCAGCGATACCTCAGGCAGCGTTTTGGCAATCACAAGCTAAGCATTGCCCGCCGTGAGACTAAGGAAGACTCAGCTGAACTGTTGTTGGAAGATGAATTCATCGGCGTTGTATTCCAAGATGATGAGGATGGTGAGACCTGCTTTCACGTGCAGATATCAATCCTCAAAGAGGATTTGGAAGACGTTTGACTCTGGTCACCCAGTGTCCTACCGCGCTAAATCAACCCGCCTGCTCGCAGCATTGATATTGCAAGTGCAAACATGATAAGGGCAATGCCGGCATCCAAAATACGCCAGGCATTTCGCCGGTCCATGTAACTGGCTAGGTATCTCGCGCCATAGGCCAGCGAGAAGAAGAATACAAAGCTGGAAAACGCCGCGCCGCAACCGTAATAGACCTTGTTCATCGCCTTAAACTGTAGCGAGACAGCGCCAATCAGCACAACAGTATCCAGATAGACATGCGGATTGCCAAAGGTCAACATGGCCGTGATTGCCAGCGTTGGAACAAGTCCTGTCTGCGCACCATTGTGATGCGCAATATGGCTATCGTCGCTAATCGCATCGCGTAATCGCAAAGCCCCATAGGCACCGAGCCACAGGCTTGCAAAGCCAAACATCAGAGCTGAATGTTGGGCGGCAAATTCTGCAACAAAAAACGAAATACCGCTAACACCGACAGCAATCAACAGCGAATCAGTTCCAGCGCAGAACAGCGCAACGGCAAAGATATGACGGCGCATCAGCCCCTGGCGCAGTACAAAGGCATTCTGTGCGCCAATCGCCATGATTAACGAAAAGCCAATGGCAAAGCCAGTTCCAAAAGCGGACATGGCAGACGTCATCAAGCCAGACATCTAGAACCAGCGCAGCATGCCAATAATGCCGGCAAGTGCATAGAAAAACTGCAGGAATAAAATGCCTCGATGCTGGCCAAGGTAGGCCCAGAACCCGATGGCCATAGCGGAGATCAAAAGCAACGAGAAGCCAACAAACTCTGCACCGATATTGAAGGCGACAAGAAGCGAATAGATAATTGCGGTGACCACCCCGAACCATTCCAAATGTTTAGATTTCAACAACAAAAGCCAAATACCCGTTCTGTCCATTACAATGATGTCCATCGACACTAAATGTGGCATGGAATTTCGACGAATTAGCCACCCTTCAAAAATAACTTAATATCGCATTATATCTGGCCAGAATCTAACACTTCGGTATACGAGAGCTGCGTTATCGTAGTTTTAAAATTATGTAAATGATTATTGCCTAATAAATGATTTTCCATCTGTCGATTAATTTATCAACTAAGAGCTTTTAGATCTATTCGCGTTGAAAATATCAGCTAGTCACAACATTAAAGTCAAATTTAAGCAGCACGCCTGTTGCAAGATGAAGTTTATAAGTTTTTATATAAAAATTATGGTCAACTGTGCCCTGTGAGAGAGTCAAAAATTGGAGCAATCAATCAGACACCGGGTATTAAGAGGAACTAAAGGTAAAAGGTTTTCTCAACCCAGTTCCAGTAAAGAAATGGTGGCGCGAAAGACAAAACTTTTATATCAACTTTTATAAATTGTCCTGAGGATTTTTGAATTGGCAAAAAAAAAGAGAGTTTTAATCGCTTTCGGCACAAGGCCAGAGGCTATTAAGATGGCGCCAGTAGTAAAAGCACTGGAGAAAAAAAGGAATTTGACCATCGGTGTTTGTCTGACTGGCCAACATCGTGGACTAGTTGACGATTTAATTAGGTTTTTTCAAATTCACGTCGATTACGATTTGGATGTATTAGCAAGAGGTAAAGGTCTGGTGTTCCTAACAAGCGAAATTTTGGCTTGTTCTAGTAATGTTCTCCAAGACTTCAAGCCAAACATCGTTCTTGTTCACGGCGACACAACCAGTAGTTTTGCGATGGCACTTGCAGCATTTTATCAAAAAATTCCTGTCGGCCACGTGGAGGCTGGGTTACGCACCGGACGTACATACTCTCCATGGCCAGAGGAAATGAATAGGAAATTGGTAGCAAATTTATGCAAATTTCATTTTGCACCAACCAAGGCCGCTATGAAAAATTTGACTCTTGAGGGGATTCAAAAAAGCAAAATACTTGTCACGGGCAATACTGTTATCGACGCGTTGCTTATGACAACACGCATTGTCAGTAATTTAGATAAAAACCACGTCATCCAAAGACTGAATTTGGGAGATATTTGGGATGCAAAGAAAATAATTATGGTCACCAGCCACCGCAGAGAAAATCTTGGTCAGAACTTTGACCAGATTTGTTTGGCTTTGAAAAAAATCGCGAGATCTTATGACGAATACCAAATTGTATTTCCACTACATCCTAACCCCGACATCCAAAAGACCGCCAATGAGATACTTTCGCGAGAGCAAAATATTACTTTGCTATCACCTCTAGTCTACTCTGACTTTGTGTTTCTAATGAAAGAGTCATTTGTAATACTGACCGACTCAGGCGGTGTCCAAGAAGAAGCTCCCTCATTAGGTAAGCCTGTTCTTGTTCTTAGAGATGCTACAGAACGACCTGAAGGTGTTAATGCAGGAACGTTAAAAATAGTTGGAACAAAAAAAGAAACGATTTTTGATGAGTTTAAGTTTCTGCACGATAACCCCTCAGTATACCAAGATATGGCAAATAAACGAAATCCTTATGGCGATGGCAATGCCTCAAAACGTATTGCGAATTTCATAGCTGAACTTTAGCAGGGCAAATTTCTAGGAAAAGAGAAACAATGGATAATTTAAGTATTAATGTAATCGGTCTTGGTTACATTGGGCTGCCAACTGCTGCTATGTTTGCCGATCAGGGTGTTGATGTCCATGGAGTCGATATTAACAAAAATTTGATTAATCAAGTCAATATGGCGGCAATTGATTTGTCAGAGCCTGGCTTAGCAGATCTGGTCAATAAGTCGGTTAATAATGGGTTTTTAGTAGCTGGTGTGGAGCCCACAAAGGCTGACGTTTTTATTGTTGCGGTTCCGACACCTTTGCTTCATGGAGAAAAAATCCCTGACATAAGCTATGTAAAAGATGCGATTGCAAAAATAGCTCCATTTCTTGAAATAAATAATTTGATTATTGTTGAGTCCACCTGCCCTGTTGGAACCACAGAGGAAATCGCTCGCTATCTCTCGGCGCTTCGCCCCGATTTAACTTTCCCACAAAGCCGGAACGACGAAGCAGAGATCATGATTGCTTACTGCCCTGAGCGCGTTATTCCCGGAGATGTCATTGCTGAGTTCAAATGGAATAGTCGGATTATTGGTGGCATTACAGATAGATGTAGTGTTCGTGCCAAAGAAATTTATGAAATGGTTGTATCCTCTGATTGTAACATCTCTGACAGCAAAACAGCAGAAATGACGAAGCTTGTTGAAAATAGCTTTAGGGACGTGAATTTGGCGTTTGCGAACGAGATATCAATAATTTGTGATAATTTGGATGTAGACGTTGACGAGGTAATTCAATTAGCCAACAAGCATCCGAGAGTGAATGTTCTCCGTCCCGGAGCCGGTGTCGGCGGACACTGTATCGCTGTAGACCCGTGGTTTATTGTAGACAAAGACAAGAAAAATTCGAAATTAATTAGGTGCGCACGTGAAGTGAATTCGTTTAAACCGAAGTGGGTTTCGCAAAAAATACTCAAGGCTCTTAATGAACTGAAGAATATTGATCCAACTGATAAAAATGTTGCTATTTTTGGTCTAGCTTTCAAACCAAACACCTCCGACTTTAGGGGAAGCCCCGCTATTCAGATTTTGTATGATCTGGTTGATTCATCTGATTACTATTTCAATATCGTTGAGCCGAACTTCAATACGCTACCTCTCTCTCAAAAACGAGGTCAATTAACTACAATGGAAAAAGCAATCCACCATTGTAACGTAATCATATTTTTGGTTGCTCATAACGAATTTAAGTCGCTGAAATTTACTTCGATAAAAGATAAAATTGTATTGGATTTTTGTGGATCGTTGTCCGACCGAGCATGAATTCATGCTTAAAATCCGGACAATGATTTGGCGCGGCATATAACTAAAACGCCTTAAACTTATCAACCAAAACACACATTGGCGCCTCAGTTACAGACCATCCTAAATCAATTACTTGTGGAGAACTCAGGCACGATATCTCTAAGAGCAGCTTTTATCAAATCCGGGTCTCCCTCATCAACACAATTCTCTAACCTAACCAGCATTGGCCCGAGCGTATCCCAATCCTTGTACACCTCTTTTGCCCTAATAATTCGGTCATGCTCAGTTGGTATGGTGTGCTTGCCAATTAATAGTTCCTCAAATAGCTTCTCACCAGGCCGCAAGCCGACAATCTTAATCTCGATGTCACCCTCTGGATTTCCTGAATTCAACAAAGTATTACCAGAGAGCCTTACCATTCTTTTAGCAAGGTCAGCAATTCTTATGGGCTCTCCCATATCTAGGACAAAAACGTCCGCTTCCTTTTTCTGCAGTGGCGTTCTCTGTTTTTCATAATTTTGCATGGCTGCAGCTTGAGTTACCAGCGAGACAGCTTCATCTATCAACATAAAATAACGAGACACATTTTCGTGTGTGAGAGTGATTGGTCCACCATTTGCAATTTGTCTTGCAAACAAAGGAACCACTGAACCGGAAGATCCTAACACGTTACCAAACCTTACTATCGAAAAATTTGTTCGGTTTTTAGATGCAGGCTCTTCAAGTTCTTCTGTGTTGAAGTTAACGTTATTTTTGGGAGATAAAGCTTGCAGTATTAGCTCAGAGAGTCGTTTTGTTGCTCCCATCACATTAGTGGGCCTGACTGCTTTATCAGAACTAATTAACACAAAATTTTGCACTTGATATTTCATACATGCTTTTGCAACGACTAAGGTGCCAAAAACATTATTTCTTACACCTTCCGCAATGTTTGCCTCCACCATCGGTACGTGCTTATGGGCAGCAGAGTGGAAAAAAGCAAATGGTTTCCAATCCTCAACTAAGCGTTCCACGAGTTTGTCTTGACAAACTGAGCCAAGCACTGGAATGACTCCAATTTTATGTTTCTGGTTATTTTCAGGTTGGTTTTGCAACTCTTCTGCAATAGAAAATTTAGATAGAAGTTTCTGGTGAGTGCGGTATAGCGCGTATTCATTTTGCTCGAGTAGAATTAGCGCCTTAGGTGTAAACGCCATTAAATGTTCACAAAGTTTTCTCCCAATACTTCCACCCGCTCCAGATACGATAATCACTCGATCTTTGGCAAACTCCCTAATCAAATCATCATTGGTTTCAACTGGTTCACGACCGAGTAAATCAAAAAGATCAATGTCGTCTGCAAGACCGTTTTGAGCATTCGGTTCATAAAGTGAACTGATTGGAGGAAGTGTCCTAATTTTTATATTTGTTGATCGTAAGTTTTCTAAAACACGTCTACGCTCGTCAGTCGTAGCAGAGGGAATTGCAAGAAGTATTTCACTTATAGCATATCTTTTGATGATCGACTCTAAAAACTCAGGATTGAATACTCTTAGTCCGTCTATTTCTCTTGAATGCTTTGTTTTGTCGTCGTCCAAAAAACCTACCAAAAAAAGATTTGGATTTCCCTCAATGTGTCTAGCAAAATCTTGGCCACAAGACCCTGCTCCATAAATCAACACCCCAGTTGGGTCTGGCGAACGCCGTTGTTTGAGATAAGCTCTAAAAAAAAGATATCTCATTGTAATTCTTGAGCCACCAACCGAAAGTAGCAAAAAAACCCAGGTTAAAATGATGACACTTAATGAGTAGGTTGCGTCTGCGAGGAGCAGGAGGCAAAAAGTGACAAAGCAAAGAAAAAAAGTGCCAAATAAAATCACAAGAATGGCTTTGTAGCCAATGAACCGCATAACAGCTCGGTACAGTCCAATTCTAATAAAAATAATTGTTGATAATACGATGGAGAAACCGATAATCCAAAGTATGTCAGGTATTTGTGATACTCTTGGTTCTGATAAACCCAGCTTTTGTGAAATGGAATTAGTACTGAATTCAGCTATAACTGATATGTCAATAGTTTCTAGTCGCACTGCGTAAGCTAGAAATATTGACAAGGGTACTAGCAAAAGGTCGAGTGATAGGATTAGTGCTTGCTTTGCATATTTTGGTAGCAAAGCCAACTTGTATAATCTGGACGTCATCGATTTTGTTTCCAAATCAAATGCGCTAAAGTTTTAAAGATTATTTTTAGATCAAGGTAATTTGTCCGACTTTCTATGTACTCCACTGAATAAGCTAATTTCTTTGGAATTATATCATTGATATATAATTCCTCACGATTTTTAACTCCTTTGAGTAGACTTTCCTCATCAATAAATTTGAGGGTCCCAAGGTCTGTTATGCCAGGCCTGACTGAAAGCACAATCTTTTTCAGCGCCGCGGGGTATGTATCTACAAATTTCTGTACCTCAGGTCTTGGCCCAACGAGACTCATATCTCCGAGTAGGACATTTAAGAGTTGAGGTAATTCATCAAGCTTATATTTACGCAAGAATTTACCGACCTTCGTTATTCTCTCATCGTCACTAGATGTGACTAGTGGCGCTTTTTTACTTTGCTGATCATGCATTGTTCGGAATTTCATCAAAGGAAAATGAATGCCATTTTTCCCGACACGCCTCTGGATAAATAGGACAGAACCGGGGGACTCGAATTTTACAAAAACAGCAATTACCAAAAAAAATGGTATGAGCAATACCAGCGCTAGAAAAGAGGTGGCGATATCGAAAAGACGCTTTAGTCTCACTCGAGTACACTCTCAATGGAAGATGCTACGTACTCCATGTCATCGGTGCTCATTTTATTATAAATTGGTAATGAGATACAATTTTGGTAGATCTTCTCACTGTTGGGAAACATTTTTGGGGATAAGTTGAAAGCTTCACGCCAGTAGGTTTGGTGGTGGAGTGGGATATAGTGGACACTACACGAGACCCCCATCGCAAACATTTCTTCAATAAATTTATCTCTATCTATTGGGGCGTTCGGAGATAACTGGATTACAAATAGATGCCAGGAGTGCAAATCATTATTTTTAGGCCAGGGTGGGAGAATTATTGGAAACCTTGAGAACCTTTTGCGATAAAATGACGCAATTTTCTCGCGCTTCTGAGCAAAGAAATCAACTTTTTTGAGTTGATGTATACCTATGGATGCAGCCAAATCAGTCATATTGTATTTGAAGCCTGGCGCCATAATTTGGTAATACCACGCAGGCGTTTCAGATTTATAACGATTAAACGGCTGCCGGTCGATACCATGGATTTGCATCATTCGGGCCCGATTAGCAATTTTCTGGTTTTTTGTGACTAACATTCCTCCTTCGCCGGTAGTGATTGTCTTATTTGCATAAAAACTAAACACAGCCACATCGCTGTCTAACGTGCCAATTTTTTTTCCTTGATGGGTGGTAGGTAAGGCATGTGCGGCGTCCTCAATAACAAAGAAATTATGAGTTTTTGCCATTGATAAAATGTTTTCCATGTCTGCCGATAAACCAGCAAAATGCACTGGAATAACGGCTTTTGTTTTCTTTGTTATTGCTGCCTCAATTTTTGCAGGGTCAATACAAAACGTCTTATCGTCAATATCTACAAAAACTGGTGTTGCACCAAGGTAACGAATAACCTCGGCGGTGGCGGTAAATGTATGGGTTGTTGTAATCACCTCATCACCAGGGCCCACACCAACGGCCTCAAGACCCAAATGAAGTCCAGCTGTAGCGGAATTCACTGCGACGGCATAAACACTACCACCTAAATAATTAACGAAGTCGATCTCGAAGTTACTCACTTTTTGCCCTGTGGTAAGCCACCCGGATTTTAATGTATCAATTACTTCGTCGACTTCCTCATCTCCAATATCTGGATCAGAGAAAGGGATTTTTTTAGTAAATGATGGAAGCATTAATTTTTTCCACATTAGAACCTGAACGATAACGATGGAATACTTTATATATTATGAAGCGACGCTAATAGGATTTACTACGGTCAACGACGTTACAGACTTAATTCTAGAATCGCACGATAAAAGGAAGGCTAACAGAAACTAAAAATATAGAGCAAAATAACTTTTTGTTTAGTTTTTCGAAGTTGAGATCAAATGGTACAACCAGTGACAAAAAAAAACCTAAATATATTATTTTTAACTTATCACTTTCCAAAAGATAATGAACCGGGAGCTTTTCGACCATGGATCACAGCAAAACTTTTAAAACAGTCGGGGTTTAATATCACTGTAATTACATCTGGTGTTCACTATATGACGGGAGAAAATATCCGGCCTAACAAAAGTTTGATCACAGAAGAATTTGTTGATGGCATTCGAATTCTAAAGACATGGGCTCCTACTAATTACCGGCGAAATATTCTTTGGAGACTTACTAACTACCTTTGTTTTGCAATAATGGTGTGCATTGCGAGCTTGGTAAAAACAAAAAATGTTGATAAAATTTTAGCAGGTACTGATCCTTTTTTTGTTCTTCCAGTTGTTTTTATTCTTTCAATTGTAAAAAAAGCCCAGTTTGTTTTGGATGAACGAGACCTATATCCAGAAACGGCAATTTACTTAGGAGTGATTAGCGATGGCAAAATAGCAGCTGCATTAAAAAAAATTGCGCGCCTCATCAGAAAAAAGGCCAGCGGTATAATCGCAGCAACACCGGGAATTTTTGATCACTTAATCAAAGAGGGTTTACCAGAGGAAAAATTGTTTTTGATGTATAATGCTGATCCTTTCATTAACAGATTTGAATATGAAAGTAAGATAGAAATTAAAAAGCTAATAAATAAAAAATTTATAGTTGGTTATTTTGGCGGACTTGGTCGATTTCACGATATTTTCACACTTTTAAAAGCTGGGAAATTGATGGAGAACGATCATGATATTGGAATAATTATTGTAGGTAATGGCGAGCAGAGAAAAGACTACCAAGCTATTTGTGAAGAACAGAAAATTAACAATGTGTTCTTCTTCAATAGCGTGGCAAGAAATGAGGCAAGAGCTTTAATCAAACAAATTGACATCGGCGTGCATCTGTTCAGAGGCGGAGAGTTTGCCCGAATAGCTCTAGGCAGCAAAATTTTTGACTATATTGGGATGGGGACACCAGTGCTTTTTTGCGGGGAAGGTAATACTCGTGATCTGTTAAACGAAAGTGGTGCTGGACTCTCTGTTTCACCTTCTGACCCAGAATCTCTAGCGGATCTTATACAGCAGATAAAGAAGGATCCGCAAGAACTTGACAATTTATCAAGATCAGCCATCGCCTGGTATGAAAAAAACATTACAGTTTTGCTACAAGCGGATATTCTCTGCCGGGCAATTGAGCGTTAGGTAATTCAAAATTTGCAACTTCATATTTAATGGAATGCCAAAATGCAACTCAAAGCAAGAGTCCTGGACATCTCAAGTATAATCGCGCAACTAAACTAAAGATCAATTTCCTTAGGACAAGACAGTATCATAGTTTTATTCCCTGAAGCACTTGTCGCTATTTAGCTAACTGAAAAAAGCCTACAACAAATTTAAGTATTTCAGCGTCCGTTGAATTTTTGGAATCTCATGTTTCCAGTTATATTGGGATTTGATTGCGTTAAGACCATTACTACCAAATAGCCGCGCCTTTTTTTTGTTTTGTAAAAGAAATATAACGGCATTTAGAATTTCTTCACGGTCATTGGTATTAACTAATAACCCACAATTTACTTCTTTTACAATAAGACCAATCTCACCAAAATTAGGCGCTACGATTGGCAAACCAGCTTCCATGTATGAGAAAAACTTTCTACCATTTCCTCTCGACACTAACCCAAAAGTGCCTAATTCTTGATTAAGTGACAAACTAACATCAGTTTTTTTCAAACAAGAAATCATCACGGGATAATTGAGCCACCCCGAAATAATTACATCATCTGTTATTCCAAGTTCGGTCAAAGTATCTTGAAATTTAATTTTGTCTCCATGAAATTCACCGGCTAAAAATAACGAAACTTTTGGAACAATTAATTTAATATCTCGCAGAAGGTGCAACATTTTGATTGCACCTTTGTTCTCGTAAATTCCACCTGCATAGCTAATCACAGGCCCTCTACTTAACTTCTCCTCCAAACTTTTAGGCAGTGTTTCAGCAGGTGTGCTTGTCAAACTGGGAACATTGTAAAGCACTTCAACGCTTTTACAGTGACGAGCATATCGTTGAATGAGAAAATTCTCCACGGAATCAACGGTAAAAACTGCGTGCACACGTCTGACCAAAATATCTTCAATTTTTTCAAATAAAAATCGGGTTAATTTTTTTAATCGACCAAAATACCAAATAGTGAAGTCGTAAGAGTAAAATTCAAAAGCATCATATATGATTTTGCTTTTGTGGAAACGGCTAGCACCAATGCATGCGAGTAACCCATGTGGATGTGCACAGTAAATATAATCAGGTTTGATCGCTCTGATTTTCATGAAAACAGCAATAAGAAAAAACAAAAGTTTTACCAGACTTCTCATTCTTCCATATTCACTTTTAATATTTATTGGAATCAAGCGCACATGATTTTCCACCGGCATCCTGTCACCATATGCATTCCTCTGCCAATAAATAATGTCGACATCAAATCCAAAATCCACAAAAGTGTGAACAATGTTCACCACTCTCTCTTGCAACCTTTGGTATGGAAAAACAATGCAAATTTTTTTATCATTTTGAAAATTCATTGTGTTCTTCCATAGGTGTTGAGCCACTAACGATCAAAAAATAATCTAACTTATTTTGCTAAATTTAATAGGTCGGGAATTTTGAAGATTTTTTCCTGTTTGACTAAAAGCACAAGGCGTTCAGAACATGTATTCTACAAGCAAATTTTTATTAATTTTCCCAACCGCCAATGAATTGAGTTTTATTAAATGAAAAGCACTGAGCTAACCGAAAAGTGCGAAGGAAGTGGCGACCCCAAAATACACTTGCCGTTTATCAAGCTGCCATCAAATGAAAAAGTTCTATGCGAAATCTAAGCCGCTGTTTACTGGAAAAGGGTACTAAATCGTAATAATAGCATTTTAAATCTACAGCGTGCATTTGGCCTAATTCAATTTAATTTTTCTCAACTTTATATTTAGTTTTACTAGCCGCTGCAAAAAAAATTTTGAGTAATTATAGGTCAGCTAAATTGATGTTTTTTTCCAATACAACTTTAGTACTAAGGTAACTTTTGCCCTATGCAAATTAACGTGTCTCCAAACCCAGCCTTGCAAAGAGCATTTGCGTACGCCTCGTCAACACTTGAGTCAAAAATATTGTTATATATTGACTTATGGCCACCAGGTCTACCATCGACCATCCATTGAATATGATTCGAAATCCCATAACGTTGGATATCTTTAATAAGCAAAATGTCAAATCCTGAAAAAAACATGAATTTTTCGATACTTTGACGATTGTGCATGATCATAGCTTCGCTACTGAATGTAAACTCCCTAAATTTCTGTGAGTTTAAACCTTGAAGTAAAAAATCGTTTGCATTCGGTACTTCAATAACAATATGCCCATCGGGTCTCAAAGCGTTATGTAATGCTTTCAGAACTTTGTCAGGTTTTGTAAGATAGTGAAAGGAATGAAAAAGAAACACTGTGTCGAGCGATAATGGTTCAAGTTCACCAGCAGTCTCAAAAACGTCGATGTTTTTTTTCGCAAGCAAAAGTCTCTGTTCTTGATTGAGTTCGACACCGACAGCACTTTTAGTAAATGGTGATACAGCTTTCAAAAAGGTCCCATCACCACAGCCGAAGTCCAAAATATTTTTCTCTAAATATAACCAGCGGAATACATCTTGCCGCCTATTAGTGTCCATTATTTTTTCAGAGCTATCTTTACTTCTGTATACTTTGTTGTCATCCATCCAACCCGATTTAACATACTTGGTATCGTCATCAACGGTTTTATTGAGAAAAAAAATACCACTTTTGGTATCGACAAACACGTCTGTGTTTGAATCGTCTCTTACACCACTTTGGTATAATTTGGCGCTTAATTTGCTAGTCAATCCGTAGCTTTCCAAAAGATTGAAGAGTGACGTCATTTTAAAAACCCACCAAAAGTTAAAAAAATTATCGCAAAATTTCTGCAATACAAAGATTAACTTGAGAGCTCGAAACTAGAATGTTTATGATAACTGTCAAGTTTCTAATTTTGATAAATGCGATTTCCACTTTTGGCTTGGAAAAGCTTTAAAAAAATTCAACGACAAAGTGCTGGTTTTTCGATCTTTAAAAAAGCTGTAAACGAAGTTTACAAATAAATGCCGCGCGATATTTTTAAATAAAATCTGGGACCTTGCACTTCTCGAAAATATTTCTGACTATAAGTAAAATACTTGAATATTGCTAGCAGCCGCTGCGATCATTTTATCGACGTGGCATCTCAAAAATCGCTAAACTATTTTTAAATACGAGATTTATCTTAATTTCGTTGACGGGCTTTGGGTAAAGGGTTAGTTGGTTTATGAAACGTATCCCAAGCTAATTTGGACTCAAAATTTGAAACGTGTCGAAATTGAAATTTTATTTTTCAAAACATTTTTGTGATAAGAATTGTCTTAAATCGTAATTTGAAAGTGCACTTATCACTTAGAGGATTGTATAAGCGATATGTCCAAGGAATATACTTATATACTCGGAGCACCAAATTTTTTAACCTACGAAAGTAGTGCCTCTTTACTGCGAATACCAAAGGGAGGGGGCGATATTGATTACGTGTGTATCGGTGAAGATAGATTAACGAGAATAAAGCATACTTATAATTTTCCGTTGAGAGGTATTGACTATTGTTTAAATCACTTTGGGTTAGATGATGTTGAACAAGTAGACTATTTAGCAACGGATTATGCGCGTGTCCCTAGATGGACGAATAGCGGTCCTGGTTACAGGAAACTTGAAAGTGACTATTTAAAACTGAAGTTTAAGTTTCCACGTGAAAAAATTTTGATTATGGATCATCACGATGCTCACGCTGCATCTTGCTACTATCCCTCTGGCTTCGAAGAAGCGGGAGTTCTCATTGTAGATGGAATGGGATCTAATCTTAATACTCAAACTGGATATCATTTTGATAAAAACGAAATCACGTGGTCAGAGCGGGGTTATGACTGGGGTATTGGCCGATTATACTCCATGGTAACTGGAGCTTTACTCCCCTACGGACCAGAAAAAGGTTATGGGAAAGTGATGGGATTAGCAGCTTATGGACAAAACCTCCCTCCAAGCGGCTTAAATTTTCGAGGCATTATTGATGGAATGCGTTCAGATTACAGTGAGTTTTTTAGCCGCTTTCCTATTTCGAGGCTGGTCGCGGATGATGTCCCTAGATGTCAAGATAGACAAAGGGTAATGGAAGCGCCCTTTCCTGCGATAGCTCATGAGGTACAACAAGAGTGTGAGCGCGTGTTAATCGAATTTGCGAATTATATTCATAACAAAACTGGCACAACGAACCTCTGTATTGCTGGTGGGGTGGCCCTAAATGGTCGCGCAAACTACAAAATATTGAAAGAGACGCCAATCCAAGACATCTGGGTTCAGCCTGCTTGTTCTGACGTCGGACTGAGCTTTGGCCTAGCTTTATGGGCGGCGTATAATCTAATTGGAGAGAAAGAGGTTTTTTATAAAAATAGAATTTCAATGCCTCATGCCTATTGTGGCACGACATATCCCAGTGTGGAAGTGGAAGCGACTTTAAACAAATACGGCATAGAAAATAGAACTGTTGTTCCTTACGAAATAGCTAAGTTAATCTCAGAAAAAAATGTGGTGGCGATTTTTGATGGTGCATGCGAATTTGGGCCACGAGCATTGGGGCATCGGTCGATTCTGGCGGACGCGCGAGATCCTCACATGAAAGACAAACTGAATAGCTCTGTAAAATTTCGAGAAGAGTACAGGCCTTACGCACCGGTAATTCTAAGGGAAAGGTTATCAGAGTATTTTGACTTGGAATATGACAGTCCATTCATGCTCATTGTGGCGGATGTCAAGAGAGACAAATATGACATCATTCCAGCCGTTAACCATGTGGATGGAACAGCAAGGGTACAAACTGTGACCGAGCAAGAAAATGGTACTTACTACAAAATTGTAAAGTGTTTTGATGAAATCACTGGAGTACCAGTATTGCTAAACACGTCATTCAATGTAAATCGGGAGCCAATAGTCGAAACACCTACGGATGCCTTGATATGTGCATTTGGTACTTCTATTGATTATTTGGTTATAGATGGAAGGATTATTGACTGTGGTAAATACAGAAATCCCGAAATTTGCGCAAAAATTACCAAAGATCGTGATGAAAGTAATGACTTAAAATATCAAGAAATATTAGAAAAATACTTGTACGGTTACAACGTATCGGAGCGAGACCATTATTTAAAAGAAGAGAGTGCTATTGCAGATTGGCATAGAAACTATAGTGCGAAATATGAACTGGATAAAAAAATCTCATTATGGAATGAAAACCAAAATGAGCGTATTTTGATTGTGGGAACACGAGCACATACAAAATGCCTATATATGTACATCGGTGGTTTTCCCGAATTAAAGATAGAGGCTTTTGTGCCTTGGGACACACGACCCGGTGAAAAAGGTGATTTTGAGCACGTATACACCGAGTGGGAACTTGGAAATGTAAAATGGGACATGATCGACAGCGTGCTGATATCATCCCATGAGTATCAGCGTGAAATTTATCAGTGGTTGAAAGACAGAGCACCTGATCACATAAAATTAAATAAACTTTATGATGATGCTTGTGACAATTTACTTTTTACATTGCCAGGAAATTGGCCGGTGATAAATGAATACCAGACGCGTTTTCATAATTTAAAAATTAAATTAAAAAAACAAATTACAGCGTCAAACATTGATTTTGATTTTGAACCCTCCGCTATAAACATAAATGATCGCTACGCCGTTATAATAAACTATCATTATTTACGGGACGAAAATAATGATAACTTTGGGGTTTTAAATTTCACTTCACCAGGAAATTTTGAATCACAATTGCGGGCTTTAAACGAGAACTTCTCTTTTTGTAGATGTGAGGATCTGGTTGACGAAAAAATACCATTAGCTGAATCTAATATTGTGATTTGCTTTAATGATGGTCTTAAGGACATTGTCACGTCGGCAACAAAAATACTAAGAAGTTATGATGTGCCAGCTACTGTGTTCATCAATTCCAGCCCATATATAGACAATAGGGTGCTCCATGTGCACAAGGTGCAACTCCTCATGAAGAAGCTGGGAAGCAAAATTTTTGCCAAGCAGTTTTATGAACTTTTGCAGTCTCAATCGTTAAATATTAAGTCAGATAAATCAACCGACTACGCTGAGGGCTATCAGTTCTATCGTTATGACAACGACACCATCAAAGATTTTAAGATGGATGTGAATCACAAAGTACCCTACATTTATGCAGAGTCTATCGTAGAGAAGATTTTCAAGCGGTCCTTTTTTGATATTGCTGAATCAGAAATCGTGAAAGTCTTATATCTCGGTAAGGATGATTTAAATACACTTCTTGACCAAGGTCATGAAATAGCAATTCACGGACATAGCAACCGAGTTTTGCCTCTTTTGTCTTACGATCAGCAAATAGATGAACTACAATCATCAGCGAAATTTCTTCGCTCCATAACAGGAAGGGATACTTACTCTGTTGCTTACCCGTTTGGATTATCGGACAATAATACGAAGCGTGCAATGAAACAACTGGGCATGAAAGCTGGTTTTGATTTAGGTCGGGAAATGCTCACTCCAGAACACATAAAAAGCAGATGGAACCTTCCTAGATTTGATGTAAATGATTGTTTTGATAAGCAATCCAATACGTTAAATTATAAAGTTTTTTCAAACCTATCAACTGGTGACTAAAACTTTCTCGTTAACTTAAAGGCTTTCTTTTAAATGTTTAGCTCAAGCTAAGGTTTAATGCTAAGAACTTAAATTAACAACCAATGCTTTTTCTGGTTGCCATATCAGTTGTCCCGAAAATCATTTTTATGAAATTTGTCAATCAATTTAGTTCCTTTAAATTGTTGCTTGCTAGTTTATATGAACGACAACTTGATTAGAAAAATTTTTACTTTTACCACCTTTTTTACAAGGATTATTCTCAACTAATTATAATAAACGGACGGGTAGATAATCACTCTTTATTATATTTTCAACATATGTTTTTTCGCACTTTACCAAAAAATCAAATATTGCAGGATCCGCAAAATTATCATCGGGTCAAGTTACCCGAATTTCTTTACATAAATCTAGTCTACGCAGATACATACGCTTCGAATTCAAATCTCCAAATAAATATCCTTCACAAAATTGGACTGTCCGTCTTAAGCTTTGTTGTAAACAAAAAGGTAATCTTCTTTCACAGAGATAAAAAATATTTTAAAGATTAGAGAATAAAACTTTTTGCCAATGTAACTCTTGCGTGACCGCAGTAAAGGTATTGAACCATAATTGGTTATAATAAAGTTCAAAAATTTGACACATGATTAAAAGCACAAAATTAACAACCACTGTTAAACTTTATTTATTCTTCACGAGGCTAATGTGATTACTTTCACATTCACTTCAAATACTTTCTTCTAAATTTAATACTGGGCGAAAACATGTGTGGCATTGCGGGTTTTATAAGCAAAGATAAAGAAATCATAAGAAATAGTGAAAAACTTATAAAAAAAATGCTGTCGACGCTAGAACACCGGGGGCCAGACGCTAAAGGTTTTTGGACTCAGAAAAACTTTGGTGTGGCAATGGGTAATACTAGATTGTCGATACAGGATGTCTCGAGCAATGGAAGACAACCGGTAGCATCGCAGTCGGGCAGGTATACACTAGTTTTTAATGGTGAGATTTATAATCATGGAGCGTTACGTAAGATTATTGAAACTGACTACGCTTATTTTTCTTGGCGTGGAAGTTCCGATACTGAAACACTAGTGGCTTGTATTAATTACTGGGGTTTAGAAAAAACACTTGAAAATCTCGTCGGAATGTTCGCATTCGCTCTGTGGGATGATGAATTGAAGAAAATGTTTCTTGCAAGAGATAGATTAGGCGAAAAACCTCTTTACTATGGGGTATTTAATGGAGACTTCTTTTTTGCTTCTGAGCTAAAGGCTCTCAAAATTTACCCTAAACTCAATTTGACACTTTCTGAAAAAGCTATACGGAGTTACCTCGCAACTAATTATATTCCTGCTCCCTTAAGCATCTATAATGAAATTCTTAAGCTCAAGCCAGGCACATTCGTTGAGTTGATTAACTTTTCTGAACCTAAATCCTTTTGGTCTATTGATGACTTTTTTAAACCTAAAACCGTTAAACCAATTGGCCTAGAGGAAAAGAGAGACTTTCTTAAAACCAAACTAGTTCAGACGATATCAAAACAGATAGAAGCAGATGTCCCAGTTGGTGTCTTTCTTTCAGGTGGGGTGGATTCCAGTTTAGTAACATCAATAGCCCAGGATTGCGTAGTTGGCAAACTCAACACCTTCTGCATTGGCTTTGAAAATAAGAAGTTCGATGAGGCTCCATTTGCTCGTGACATCGCTTCGCATTTGAAGACTGACCACCACGAATTGTATTTAAATGGAACCGATGCCAAACAGATTGTTGCTGACATTAGTAATATATACGATGAACCGTTCGCCGATATCTCACAAATTCCAACAATTTACCTATCTCGATTAACTGCGAAAAGTGTGAAAGTGGCGTTAACTGGTGACGGTGGAGATGAACTTTTTGGAGGTTACCCAAGATATTTGGCTATTGAGAGACTTTGGAAAATCCGTGCATATCATCCCAAGATCTTTAAACATATTTGGTCTTTCGCCAGCAGACTTTTGTTGGCCAACCGACAAGAAAATGCAATGGATGCGGATACTGGTTTTTTAAAAACATTTCACGATTACAGGACCATCCTCGCGCAAAAATTGGAGCGACTTTCCTATTTAATAGACATAGATAATCCTCGTTTACTTTACGAAGAAACCATGATGCAGTGGACCTTGGAGTCTGGTATTTTCCGTCCAATTTTAAAGGAATTTGAGACTAGTTTTACTTTTTCAAAAAATGTTTCTGATTTAGATGTCTTCCAAATGATGATGTATCACGATCTCATTAACTACCTACCAGATGATCTGCTAGTCAAAGTAGATAGGGCCTCAATGGCATCATCCTTAGAGTGTAGGGCGCCATTTCTTGATCATACTTTTGTATCAGAAGCATTAAGGTTATCGCGCAATCAATTGACCCAAAACGGTGAATCAAAATGGCCACTACGGGCTATGCTTCAAAAGCGTGTACCAAGTAAACTCGTTAATAGACCAAAGATGGGTTTTGGATGTCCTATTGGAGACTGGTTAATGGGACCCTTGAAAGAATGGGCAGACAACTTGTTAACACCTAAAAATCTGAGAGCAAACAAATTTGTTAACGAAAAGCCGATTATTTTGAAGTGGGAAGAGCATCAAAGTGGGGAGAAGGATTGGTCAACTCACCTTTGGAATGTTTTAATACTGCAAGATTGGATGGATCGTAATGGTTATCTTAGAAACGCAGATAATAGGCTTTCCTAGGAAAAAGTTACGCCATAACAATCACCAGCACGGTCAGTTTTAGGGAAAGCGTTGCTCAAATATTTACGTTAATTTTAAACTAGAGTTATCGCATAAACCTAAACGCCAGGTAATTTTGTATCAGACCTCCAGCAAAAACAAACAACTCACACTACTGCCATTGAATACTCATGTTACTGACTCAGGCCCTCATCTATTATTTCTTTTAATGATGTTTTAAAAAAATAGTGTGCTCAAAATTTAGATATTCGTTTTACGAGATGCTTTTTCTTTATTTACTCTCAAATCATAGCGGATCCTTTTTACAAGTATTTTGCGGTGTCCCACTAAACTTCGCAGGTTTTATAAGCCGGAATTTTTGATTTTTGATTTGTTCGTTAGATGGATTTTTTCGAAAGCAATAATCAATAAAATAACAATCCAAGTTTCTTTGTAACGATAAAAAGTATTGAAAAAATTCGCAAAAACTATAGCAAGCATGAAAATATAAAGTGCTTGGCCGAGATATATCTCCGAAAAACTTTTTACATTTTTTAAAAGTTTTCTGTGACGATTAATGAATGCAAAAACACCTATTATCAAGAAAACAAACCCGAAAACTCCGGCCTCGGCCATAAAATTCAGATAGCTGTTATGGGCGTCAACATTACCATGATCATAGGCTATGTGGTTCAGTACTTTCTCACCAATCAAATCCAATGCCTGCACTGGGCCCACACCAAAAGGGTGTTCTAGTCCTATCTGAATCGCTGAAATACCCAGTCCGACTCTTTGAGACCCCCAGTAGTAGTAGTAATAATCACCATAGAAATCTTGCCACTCAAAAATTTGTGCCCACTTGATCGAAATTCGACTTACCAAGTTATCTGATGAAATACTAAGGAGAAGAATTACGAGAAGAACCGTAAAAGAAACCAATACTTTAAGATCTAACTTGAAGAATCTCGATTGTTGACAAACAAGAACAATACCCAGACTAATCAGAACTAAAGTAACGTAGCCCGTTATTGAAATTGTTTTCATTAACGCAAAAACGATTGCAACATATGCTAAAAGGCGTATCAACCGATACTTTGTATCTTTCTCTAGCAAGCGGAATAGACTAAAACCAGCCCCAATCGATAGCATATAAGCTATAGAATTTGGGCCTCCAACAAAATTTTGGTGTCTGACCCATCCCGTATCGTCGATCGTGTAAATTTCTCTGCTGCCGAACCCGATAATGTCACTTAAAATAAAGGTTAAAGCCATTAGGAATACACCAAATCCAAAATAATCCATCACACGTCTTATGTGGCTCATATCATTCAGTGCAGCGACCATTATGTACGTGAACAAAATCAAATTAACAAGGCTTAACACTTGCCTTGGAAAACGACCATCATACCATACGATGGCACTCGCTGAATAAATTCCAAGTAGTAATGCCATATAAACAAACGCTGGACTCAGTACGGGCAGTCGGTTGCGCATTAGAGTTTCAAGGAAGAAGAGTAGAAAAGCTATAGCACCAATAAAAAAACCAAAGGTACTAGAAGCACCCGTCTCAAAACCGAAGGAGACCAATTGACCAGCGGGGATCAAAATTGTGTAGAGGTACAATAAAATTCTTTGTACGGATGCAAAGTTCATCTAATGATCATTGCCTTATTGAATGTTGGCCAGCTCATCATTTGGGGAAGGCTCTCTTAATGAAAATCAGAGGACTTTTATAGAGTTTTTTATTACACTCTCTATTGGCGGTCTACTAGCAATCTCATCATACGAACATTTGACGTGGAGAAACAAAGCCCCCTTTTTTTCGTCAAAGAACTTAAGAGCGGTGGCAAAGTCTGCAACTTCAGTCACTATATTCTCAAAACATTCAAATCCAGAGCCCCGTGCAATACTGAGGTAGTCAACATGACCTTGTTGTGTGGCCTGACCACCAGTACTTTTGTTAGATTCATTATCAAAATTGATATAACAAAGGTTAATGGCTGTTGCCTCCCTTCCACAAGTTGTCATCCCGCCCATATGCATCACAAACTCTGCATCACCACCGCAAACTATAACGTTATTGACACCGCTCTGAGCTATTCCGGAGGCCATACTCAATACCCCTCCCATATTTCCTGCCATGTAGAAATTTTTCGTATTGTTCATAAAAGAGTACATTTCTCGACAGGTATGGCCTGTTGTACCAATAAAAATAGTGCTTGAGTGTTTGTAGAGGTCGTCGAGTTGAACTAAATATTCGCTTCGCCTCGGGTATTTTTTCAGATTTATCTGAAATTTTTTATCGAGACGTACCTCACTGAACGTACCTTTATTTAAAATTAAAATCGTGTCTTCTGTTTGACACAAATTTATTTGCTCTATCGAGTCTAGGAGGTTTTGAGAGAGCCTTTGTGGATTGTATCCATAGGCTTGAATTAAGTTTGGCAACTCCGTAGCTAAATGGGCATGTTGGATTTCGCTATCACCGTGCTTGTAACCGCGCCAGCTTATTATTATTGGGAATCTTATACTGTAAGGCTTTAAGAGACTGGTGATGCAACTTCCCATATTGGTGAGACCTGAAGATTGGGCGATCACTATGGGTTTACTACCACCTAGTGCCAAACCAGCGGCGTACGAGCATGCTACTGCCTCATTTGCACATGGTATATATTGTATCTCTCCGTTTGAATTGATAGCTGCATTTATCAGTGAGCTTGCAAAACTGCATGGAACTGTACAAAAGTGCGTGTAGCCCCGTTTTACCAAACATGAGATGAACTCCATTGTGTCGATCATTAAACAGACCTGCTCTTGCAATTACAGGGTGTGTACACTTATTCGTTGATCCAAATAATTAATTTCTTGGTGTATTTCGCCAAAATGACAAATGACAGATCCAGGTAAAATAGAACGAGGTGAATACAGGACAATATCATCGTCATTTTTCGATACCAAGCCATTCAAATAAGTACAGAGCAATGGTTGACCTTCCTCTCTTTCAATGAAGGCTCCAAATTTATTCATTACTAGGTCTTTACTAGTTTTTACGCGTTTTCTTAGAACTGGGTGTATGTCTATGACGTTATAAAGCGAAGCGATCGCGTGGTAGGGTCCGGTGACTAGGGAATTTTTGTGCGTTTCGATGTTGAAATAAAAGCTATCACTTTTTTTCGTCTCTAAACCTTCTTTATGAGCAATAAAACAACCACCAGTCAAACCAAATAAACCTTTGCATGAACTAAATGCTGTGAGGTCAGCTAGATGGTGATTATTTTCCAAACCAATTGATCCAGTGGCATCAACAAACAATTTAGCGCCCAAATCATAAGTTAAATTTTTAATTGCCTTCAAGTCACTCAAAAATGCTGTACTCGTCTCGGTGTAGGCGCACGCAACCCAGTCAAAATTTCCGCTTACACTGAACGCATCTTTATATTCAACAACAGTAACATGACAACACGATGGCAGTAATTTCTGTATCCTATCACTATAATACCCTGTGTTAATCAGAAGCACTTTGCCCGATAAGAAGCTATGGGCCGCAAGTTCAATAGCAAAAGTTGCAGATCCTTGAGCTGCGATGACATGATCTTGACCGCTAATTTTTTTTATCCAGTCTTTCACTATATTTGACACCAAAGTGAATTCATCGTCACCCCGACCGAAATATGGTTTAAGACCTTGAAGGTTTTCGTGCAATATGACTGCCGGGCCTGGTGTAAGCATCAGCTTTTTGTTATTGGTATTTGTGTAAGCTCTTATAGCTTCTGCTCTGATAGAGGAGCTACTTATGTTCTTGGTCCTTGGCAGCACTATAACCTTTTCCGATGAGACAGAGTTATTGTTGTCTTCACCATGGACTAAAAAATCTATATTGTTTGACGCAAGGACCTCGTCCGTTATTAACCATGGTGTTGGGACAACTTCTACAACGTCTTGAATTGCAAGCAAAATTTCTCTTCTGGCGGCAAAATCAATTTCAGGTGTATAGCCCTTTACCTTCAAGACTTCGTTATCAGTAGTCAATCCAATAACAACATCTCCATATTCTGCAGCTTTTTTAATTAACCTTATGTGACCATGGTGGATCAACGTAGCTGACATGTCGAGCATTACCCTAGCCAAAACTCTAATCCTTTGAAGTGATTGCTGTGTAGGGGATTTTGGCTTGAGATACCATCTCCAAAAGACTCGCATCTGGGTTGGCTTTTTCCAGCAGAGACAATAATAAATCGGCCTGTAAATTTATTATCCCAGCAAATTGGTCATCTAAAAAAAGCAATCCGCCTGCATCAAGATTTTGGAACACAATGTTTTCTATGTCCGCATATGCAACAGTGACATGTTCTGTATGAATGTGCGGCAAGGCCGCCATCAATGAATGGGTCTCGCCAAGTGAAGAAGTAATCTCAACACGATTAGCTTTATCAAAACTACTAGCGTCAAGTAAACATTCTGCATCAACTACAAAAATCATAGAAAAAAAATCATCTCGTCGATCAATGAAGCGTTTTGTTACCAGATCGTCATCAAGTAAAAAATTTCCATTCTTGTCAGGTTTTGCCCCTAAAACGACTAATGTCTTGTGGCCCTGGGGCTCATAGTCCCCAACTCTCTCAAGTATTGGTTGAAATTCACATGGCTCACTCAATAAGTCAGCTAAACTTTTCTGGCTGAATGACTTTCTTATAAAGGAAGAACAAATGTTGCCTAGAATGCTGAAATCTGCGAGTGAGTCAAAGTCACCTCGAACTACCTGGTCAAGATATTTTGTCGGAATAATACCTGTATGAAGCTCATCCTTTTTCAGTATTTCGAGAGACTCCTTTAATAGTGAAGTGTCTGAATTGCCACCCCAATGAATAACAACACCATCCGCGCCCGCCTCTGAGGAACGTCTTGCAATATCACATGTTACCGCAACGTCTTTAGAAGTAGCTAAATATTCATTCCTCGCGATTACCTCTAGTTCAGGCACTTCTTTTTTGACTTTATTGATTAAACGGCAAAACTCCTCTGGCGTGCTAAGGACCATAGTATCTGGTGTTAAGCTATTTACTTTTGGAAAACGTTTAGATTCCACCACTATTGTATTACAACCTGCATAAAAAAGTTCTTTTGCAACCACGGCCGCTATGCTTGGCTCGTTAAAAAGCATATCGACATCTACAATAATTTTTTTCTGACTTTGCAATCTTAAACGGCGAACAAAATCAACATAAACAGTCCACGGTAATGTGCAATTATCAGCATAGCCGCGTTGCCAGGACTGAGTTAAACTACTTACCCAATAACCAGCGCAGTCCGGGTCTAATTCGAGAAACTCGGTTGCCCAAACTTCAGGGATTTCAGTGTAGTAGATCATGTGACACCTCAGTATTCTAATCGTATCGAATAGCACGCCTAGATAGAACAAAAATTTTCAAAAAGAGATCTAGGATATGCACATATAAACCTAAAAATAGAAAAATGGTTACTTTGTCTACTAGGATAAAAATAAAGAAAAATGGAATCTGAAAACCAACGAGAGAAGATAAATTTGTCCGCAAAAACCAGAGGAACGCCCGTATTTTGAGCCAATAAGTAGGCAGTGCCTCTCTATCACTAACATTCACCGATTTTCTAGAGCCTGTCTCGCCGTTGTTAACACTTAGCAAAAGGCCAAAGATATCTCGAAGTAGTAACGCAAGCAGAATACACATACCGATATTTAAATAATTCATTGAGGTGATTTTCATTATGACATCGTAAAAGTTTCCGGGGTTTCCGGATGTCGCCTCCAGAGAAGCTAAGACCGCTACTGACAGCCAAAAGCAAACACACGCAAAATAATAGCCCATGTCATCAAGCAAGGCTCCAAATGTACTAGATATGCGAAAATGGCGAGCAACAATTCCATCAACACAATCACCCAAAAGCCAAAGATGAAAACAAAAAGCACAAACCAACGAAAACCCAATACCATTTCCAAATGAAAGGAAAAATCCCAACAAAGCAAAAGCTATAGATATCAATGTGATAATGTTTGGGGGCACTCGAAAACAAATCATTAACTTGGCTATCACAAAAAATTGTTTCCTAGATACCCATCCCATCCAGAAATATTGGTCATCATGAATATGTTTCTGTTCGGGATAAGCATTAACAAAATCTTCTTTATTAAATTCCATGTGGATTCCCAAACTTTGGATTCAGAAATATTTGACCCGCTATAAGTATATATTATCGCAAAGCCAGTCACATTGATTTTCAAAATTATGGCTCTTGTGAATTAAAGCGGACGCATTACTTCCGAGTAAATGCATTCGATTTTTGTTTTCGAGCAACTCGCAAACAGCTGCGGAATATTGATGGGCATCGTAGCGATCAACTATTATAGCTGTCCGATTATTTTTCCAAACTCTACAGTCGACCCACTCTTGTGACACTAATATTGGCACAGCATTAAAGGCCATGGCCTCCAAGCAAGCGCTGGGCATACCCTCACGTCGCGACGGAAATGCAAAGACGTCGGCAACATGGTAAATCTCAAATACTTTTTCATGTTCAAGGTTCCCAGTAAAAAACACACGCTTAATTGAATTTGATGTTAAGAAATTTTTCATATGAGAAATGAAAAGATCATTTTCAGGAAAATCTGGGAGATGCAAAGGTCCAACGATTATAAGAGAGGCATTATTACTTTGTTTTTCAATGAGGCGCCAGCTTTCAAGTAAGAAGTCAACGCCTTTACGCGAGCAAACAAACCCAGAAAAACAAACTATCGGTCCCGTCAGCGGAATATTAAATCGGTTCTCCAAAGATTTCCTTACTTTCCGTTTATTCTTCTGTTTTATTTGACCAATAACGGATGGCAAAACTGCATTTGGGAAATAGTGCTGCTCAATGCCCAAACTATTTGCGACATGGATGGAAGATTTTTCTATTTCATTTGACAAAGCTAAATAGGCGTCAGCTTTTTTGACTATAAATTTTCTTAATCGTGACGAAGTAGCTGTCTGTAAATCGTCTTGCCCCATAAGGGACGAATGAAGTACCATTTTTTTGAAAAAAAGAAATCCTAATAAAATTACGACAAGAGTCCGCTTTTGGATTCCAATGAAATGAATATTTTTCCATTTTTTGAAATTTTTTAGAAAAAAAATAAATAATTTGCAGAGTGCAAATAAAAAAATAGACGGGTTGCCAGTAGGTAAAAATATTCTGGTAACTGTGCCAACAGGAGTGGTTGTCGGCGAGATAACTTTGTTATCTAAAATAAGCATCTGCACATCTACATTTTTGGCGCTAAGGCAATCTCGGTAAACTTTCGCCTTCTTCGCGGGGCCACCGTATTCTGGATAGTATTGACCCGCAACTATTAGCACCCCTTTTTTTGTTTGTGGTGTCGTCATGCGGTTTTTGACAAAAAAGCTACTATTTCGCTAGCTGTTCGTCGAAAAGCATTACCATCGACATCGCCACATTCAAATTTGACCGCTTTTCGTCTTCGGTTAGCATGAAGGTTTGGTTTTACAAAATAATCAACACACAAACTAACCAAGCTATCCATGTCTGGTGGCACTGGTAAATTACTCTCAGCCAATAGTTTCTGTTGATGTAAAAAACGTATAACCTCCTTACTGTTAATGCTTCTTTTTGAGAAGCAGGAATTAGGGTCATCAAAACCAACCAAAATAACCGGCGTTTCACTCAAGCATGCGTCTATGGTTAAGGTGGATAAAAAACTAATCACCACATCAGAGTGGTAAATTAATTCGGCTAGATTAGTAACATCTGATTTATCAACACTCACTGGTAAAGTCTGGGATACAGTCTCCGGCACGTGAAAGTATAGTTGCGGGTATTTCGACTGTAGACGATTCAGTTTTTCAAAAGAGGGCCCTTCACTATATCCACTAATCACCTGGGGATGTGGTCTGACAACAAATTGAATATCACCAACTTCTTGTGACTGAAGTTTTTCCATAAATTCTTCTAAAAACCACTCAAAATCAGGATAATAACTATCGGTAGAGCCGCCCAAAAACACTGTCTTCTTGCTTTCACAAAGGCCAAATTTATTTAACACGGATTTTCTGCCCTTGAAGGTTTTTTTCCCAGCATATATGTCGTGATAAGCGGATCCTGTTACCTTAATTTTTTCTTCCGAAATATTGTGATATTTTATCAACTCTTTTTTGTTTTCATCGTTCCATACCAAAAAAAGGTCAGGATGTTTTAACAGGCAGATGGTTTTAGAACTCGGATGATCCCAACTTTCAATGATAACAATTACTCGTTTTTTTAGCTTTTGGGCCGCACGGATTAACATCTGCGGCTCTTGGTGAATTGTACTTAAAACCAAAATAGCATCGAAGTTGTGTCTTTTAATTAGATCGACATAATTTTTGTCAAAGAAAATAAGATAATCCAACAGAAGGAATAGCTTCTTTAGAATGGAATATTTCTTACACAACGTTTCAACCAGGCATACTAAATTATATCGCCACTTTGAATCTTTTTTTAATCTTGCCATACGGACCTCGTCAGACACTGTTTTAGCAGCGTAAAAGGAAACGTTACGGCGTAAAAAATCTGTCTTTGCGAAAGCCTTTCTATAGATTTCGTTTGATTTGAAAGCAGTAAATTTGCCTGCCATTTTTTCCTTGAAATAAGGTTCTTCAGCATTTGGCGAAATTACGCTAACGTCGACGCTACTATTCCGTAACTCTTCCATCACACCACAATGCAGCATTTTTCGCATGTGCCAGCCATGGCTTAAACAAATCAGCAATTTCATATCTGAATTCCTTAGTAGACCGATGCCGCCATAATTTTGAGACTTATCCTTCAGCTGCGAGTCAAATCTTCCGGAACTACTAATTTGTTATTTAATTGGTATTCCAAATAGCGTAAGTTCTCCATGGTATCTAAGTTTAGACTGCGCGATTCCGGCATTACGTATGGCATAGTAGCTGTTGAAAAAAAAGTATTATATTTGTAAATGCTTTCGACCTTTGTGATATAAAAAGCTCCATTAAGCCTGTACAGTTTTTGGAGTTGTTGCCTTGGCACGTGTGAATTTTTATTCAAGTAGCTTTTTAGCCAACCGCCTTCAATTGTCTGGAGTTTTTCCGGATGTTCGCCTGTGTATTCACATACGCTGACCATTGACATGGCGCGTTGACTATTATTTGCGAAGGCTTCAATAAATTTTTTTAGATCTTTAGATGTCCTTAGTGGTGTTGAGACTTGCACAAGAATAACGTAGCCAGTTCTTAAATTCATTTCGTCGAGACAGTGCTTAATTACGTCAATGGAAGACGCATTGTCTGTGGCAAGTTCCTTAGGTCTGAGACTCTTCGATGAAACATCGAATTGTTTCGCCAACCGTTGCATCTCCTCGTCGTCAGTGGAAACCATAATCCTATCTATCAGAGGACATTTCTTACAAACCCTGATAGCTCTCTCCAACAGACTTATGCCATCAAGCTTATAAAGGTTTTTCTTTGGAATACCTTTTGATCCTGACCTAGCGGGAATGACTGCTACGACATTCTTATTATGTATCATGGTTGAACTTCATTTCAACAAAGCTTCTTGGCAACACTAAACTAACTCTATTTTTCAATGTCATTGTGCTGTAAAAATTGTCCGTTGTTGAGGTCAACTAGTGTCTTTTTACCAATAAGTGATTTGTATTCTCTGGCGGGGATGCCAGCGCAAGGTTTCTTACAGCTTAAATGTTCTAACGCTAGCAAAGTTCCCGCTGGTATAAATCGTGATGCTGTTAATGCCTGCCCAAAAAGGGTTTTTAAATCTGCGGCATTTGTAGCGAATAAGTTTTTTTGGACCGGGTTACATAACATCTCGCTAATCATTCGGACGCCCTCAGTTAAAAATTTGAGTTCGTCCAAAGTTAATGACGCGACACAATCTGGCCCGAACATTTCTTTACTGAAAGTAACGTGCACTTCTAACAATCTAGCGCCTAACGTAGTAGCGCTAAGACCAGGGAATATAAATGAAGAATGATCTGAAAGCCCAACGGGACAACCATACCTTTGTTTAAATTCTGATATCAAATTAAGACCAACAGAAGTGGGTGGGCAAGGGTAAGATGTTGTGCATTGCATTATCGCAAAACGATCCATCTTTGCTCTAATATGCGCAACAGTGAGGTCCAAATCTTCGAAACTGCTCATCCCACTCGATAAAATAATGGGATTGCCTTTCGATAAAATGTTGTCAATCAACAGGTCGTTTGTAACTTCACCTGAGGCAATTTTCCACAAAGGCATTCCAATGGCATCCAATAATTCAACAGCTTGCAGTGAGAATGGCGAACTAAGAAAAATTAATCCTAGGTCCTCAGCGTGAAGTTTTAAACCAATCCATTGCTCCTTAGTAAACTCCATTCGCCGCCAATAATCGGTTCTTGTTTTGTCCTGGTGACTAAATTTCGTCCGCCAGTCCTCTAGATCAGAACTCTCCGCTGCGGCTATGTGAGTTTGAAACTTGATAGCATCAACCCCAGTCTTGGCAACTGCGTCTATGTAGGAATGAGCAATTCCAAGACTACCGTCGTGAGCCTGCCCAACCTCAGCAATTATGAAACAGTAGCCAGAATCATCAAAAATGTTATCGATTTTTTTTTTAAAAATTGGCTCGTATCCCATTAACAAACCTCTTGGCTTTTGCTACCCAAAATTTTCTTCTGGTACGTGCATTGATGGGAAACAGAGCTGTTTCTGAGAATATACATCAAGTTCTGTAATTTTTTTTGCGATTTTTACTGCAGCATCACCTTTGCCGTACAAATTTGACGATTTGTAAGGCCCGTGTTTAATTTGTGCATCAACACAACGTACAATTTCAGTAACGTGTGTCTTGCAGTTAATTACGTTCCCAGCAGTTTCCCTGCCCTTTTGTCGATTACCAATTAAAACAACTGGGGTGCCCCAAAAAGAGGAGTCTCTGACAAAACTACTTGAATTCCCCAGTGCACAGGCTGCGTTACCCAAAAGATATTGGAAGTCTTCCGGCACGAAGTTTTTGACCACAGTGAGCCAATCAGTTAGTTCTGTAGACAGAAATCGCCGGATAATTTTGCTTGTGCTATCTGATCCTGCGTCAATATTTGGCCACAACATAATCGCTGGTAACTTCAGCCTTTTGAGCGCCTTCAAAATTTCCTCCATCTCCAACTCTGCGGCTTTAATGTCTGTTGTTGTCGGGTGATGAATTACTAGCAGATAACTATCCGCAAAATTAAAATTTTTTGAAAAAATTGTGGGAAGACAAGATTGATAGTTCTGCTTTTTTAGAGATAAAATCAGGTCTCCCACTGGGCACCCAAAGTTAAACACGGTGCTTGGTGCTTCACCCATATTAATAATATTTTTTCGAGCGGCATCAGTTGAAGGAAAATGGTAATGAGAAAATTTTGTTATAGCATGCCGAGTTGATTCATCAATGGAGCCGCTAATTTCACCGCCCTGAATGTGGACAACGCAAAAGTTTTGAAAAGCTGCCGCAAGTGCTGCCGCAAGCGCTTCAAATCTATCACCAATGATTAACACAACGTCAGGCTTCAGTTTATTCAGCGAGTTTGAAAATTCAATGACAGCCAATCCAAGAGATTTAGCCATAGTCAAGGGGATTGAACCCTCAACTTCAAAATATAATTCATCGGTGATTTTAAAATTATCAGCTTGCGCTACTTCTGACGTCTGCTGAAATCGCCGAAGAACCATGCTGCCAGCGCAAATAATGTCAAGATTGACATTATCATTTTTTTTTAACTCGAGAAGTATCGGTTTCATGCGCCCGTAATTTGCGCGATCAACTAATACAGACACGACATTGAGCATCTGTTCACCTCTACAGTCTATTTTTTCTAGATAAGTTCAAAAGTTTTGTTGTCTGACCGAAGGCTTTAAGGCATATCACATGAAACTTTTCTCTCCAAAAAATGATAACATAAATCGCCATCAGGCTTGCTGAAAAAATTATGACTTGGCAAGTAACAATCAAAACGCCAAGCACGATGTTCTCAAACGTCGTATATGATACGAGCTCGTCCAATGTTAAAAATTTATCAATAAACAACATCAAGCTGTAACCAATACATTGTGAGAGTGCTAGCTTGGTCAGAGCTCGACCTACGTCTATCCAATTATTGAAAATCTGGAGTAAGACAAATCCTAAAATCCAGAATGAAAAAAGAGTGAAAACTAAAGTTGCTGTTAGAGAAACAAATCTCATATCACCAGTTTGATGAATTGCAAAATAGCCGAACCCCAACAAAACACAAATCGCAATAGCTTGAGATAAGTGTCCAAACCTAAACTGATTTGTTGCCATCAGATATGCAAATGTTATTCCGCGAGCCCTGAGAAAAAAAAATCCAAAAGCTAATATTTTTAGATGTATGAGCGCTTCGAGGAACTCGGTAAGTATGACCTCAACAAGGAAGGTAAATGCAAAGTAACCACTGGCAAAAATTGTTCCAGACAAATACAAATACGCCCAGAACATACTTCCAAAGTATTTACTAAAGCTAACCCTGTTTTCGTCCTCCAAATTATTATTTAAGACCATGTCACGAATTAACACTTTATTAATACTATCTACTATGTTCGCGGCTATCTCCAACAGAGACATAGCGAGTGCGAAAACACCTGCTAATTGCATAGAAAAATTAGTAAATACGAGTGCGGAAGTACTTTTTCTAAAAAGTGAACCTCCAAAATTATGCAAACTTATTGAGAAGCCTAATGTGATAGATTTAAATAAAACCGTTTTGTTTATCTTTGGTATAATCTTCACATTCATTACGTTAAAGATTGAAATTGCAGTCGCAAGTTCAACCAACAACATGGAGTAAAAGACGCCAGCTAGCTTAAAAAATATAATCGAAGGCAGTACCAAGACAGGGAAAGCTACGCTCACATAGAACTCACGCTTAGCCATAAGTGAAAACATACCATAACCAAAGGCTATTTGTGATAGGTCTTCATTAACACGAGATATTAAAATAAGAATTGATACGGCAATTAATACATCGAGTGTTATGAACTCTTTGAATTCAAAATCAAATTGATAAATTATCCAAGCGAGCAGCACAGTCAGTAATCTTGTGAAAAAATCAAAAGTTACAACTGTGCCAATTAAATTTTCCGGGCTTCCATTATTCCCTGCCTTAAGTATTTTTGGAATTTCAAGATTAAGCGAAATGTGAGCGCCCAGATTGTCAAACCTTGCAAAAGAAATGGCCAAATTTACAAATTTGTATGCACCAAAAAGGGCCGGCCCCAAGAGATATGGAAGTAAAAATGAAACTGGCATTGATACAAGCTTTGAAAATAACTTTGAGCCAAATATTTTTATGATATCGTCATAAATTGTTAATTTTTGATCTTTGGACAATTCGTTTTTCCAAGCTTTCCTAACTGTAATTTGTCGTGCATTGTAGCTTCAATTTGAAAGGCTTACAAATAACCAAGAACAAGATCTCAACACCTTTTTGTAGGTTGGTTAGAAAGTTCGTCAGATATGAATGAAAAAGAAAGAAAAAATTTTTTCTTCTGACATCACCAACGACCATTAAAACTTCAATACCTAATTAATTCCACTTTTTTGCGCTGTGGAGTAGTTTGGCAGGGCATATATTCCAAATTTATTACCAATTATTTGTCTGCTTAAAAAAATGCCTTCAAAGCCAAAGAGACTAGTCATGGCCTTTTTTTCTACAATTTTATGTTGTAGATATCTAAATATTATTGGATGGAAATCTTCTAAATTATGCTGGTCAGAAACTGTCACCCGAACTTAAATGTCTAAAAATTTTTGTCGAGGATAATTAAGTGGAAAAGATTTTTGAGGGATTGGTTGATTATAAGGAATATTTAACGAAGAACCCTTTTTACAAAAAGCTAGGAATTAACTTACAAGATTACGAAGCATCAAATGGGAAAGAACCAACTTCACCATACCGAAATATTGATCCCTCAATGATGGAGCCAATTTCAGCAGATTTAGATGACCTGGTAAGATTACATTTTTTAGCAACAAGCCGAAAAGCTACAACAATTTTGGAGTTTGGTGTCGGTAAAAGCACAGTTGTACTCGACGATGCGTTAACACTTAATAAGCAAAGATATGAGAAATATGTTAAAAATGAATTGAGAAGAAGTAACGCCTTTGAGTGTCATTCAGTCGATAACATCAAACATTGGATAGACGTCTGCAAAGCAACAGCGGAAACAGACAATGTCAGTTATCACTTCACTAAATGTTCTGTTTCGTCATTTAATGGTAGAGTTTGCACGTTCTATGACTCACTACCCAACATTTGTCCTGATTTAATTTACGTAGATGCTCCCGATCAGTTTTCTCCAGAAGGAGATGTTAGAGGCATAAATACGAATCATCGTGATAGGTGGAGCATGGCGGCAGACCTCCTCGCTATTGAATATTTTTTATTACCAGGAGCCTTAATCATAGTCGATGGGCGAACCACAAATGCCAGATTTCTTAGGCAAAACCTACAAAGAAATTGGTCCTACCAGCATATCGTTGAAATGGACCAACATTTTTTTGAACTCTTGGAAGAACCGATTGGCATTTATAATAAAAAACAAATCGATTTCTGCTTGGGTGACGAATTTTATATCAGGTTGAAAAATAGTAATTGAGGGCTTTGCTTGTAATTTCAGCCTCAAAAAAGAAAATCGTTTACATACAGTTTGTACTTTAACAAAGAGTTTAAAAAACGCATTTAGTTTACCCCTTTTTATTAAATCGGCTTTAATCAAATTATTATGAGGCTACACATAATCTACTAATGGCGTTTACCCTTATATTGAATAACAAGTTTTAATTCTTGGCATAAACTCAACCCAACATTCAGATCTCTATTGCGCCAACAAGGTTTTTAAAAATGAAAGCTATAATGTATCACTATGTTCAAGAATACAGTTCTGATCTTCCCTACTTCAGATATTTAGACATAAGGAATTTTGTTAAACAACTTGATCTTTTTGAAAAAAAATTTGGATTTGTTAGTAAAACAGAATGGATGCTTGCGATTGAACGGAAAAGGCTCGGTGACGCCAAAGGGAAGGTGTTACTAACATTTGATGATGCGATGAGTTGCCATTATCAGTACGTATATACTGAATTAAAAAGGCGCAACCTATGGGGAATTTTTTATGTTCCAACACAACCTTACATCACTAACAAAATGCTCAACGTACACAGGATCCATTTACTGTGCGGTGCCATTAACGGTGTAGAACTACTGGAAAGGTTACTTTATTTTTTAGAAGAAAAAATGATCCCTGATAAAAAAATAAGGGCATTTAAGGAAGATACTTACACAAACCAAAGCAATTATGAGGGTATTTCTCAGTTCAAGAGAATACTGAATTATTTTGTTAGCTATCATTATAGAGAAGCTCTGATTGACAAGGTTGCCAATTTTTTTGATTACAAGTTTGAGGCGCCAACTTTTTATTTATCAGTTGAAGAACTTCAGGAAATGCATGCTTATGGAAACATTATAGGCGCTCATACCGTCTCACATCCCGTGATGAGCAAATTAAGCGCAGGAGCTCAATTGTCAGAAATTGTGAATTCTTTTAATTTTTTGGATAATATTAATTGTCAAACATCTAAGACTTATTGTCATCCATATGGCGGGTTCCACTCCTTTGACGATCTCACTATTGATATTCTCTATTCTCAGAACGTTCAGTATTCGTTCAATGTAGAACACCGTGATATCATAGATGCAGATTTGATTTCATCGGTCCAATGTCTTCCTAGGTTTGATTGTAATAAATTTCCATTCGGGAAAGCTTCCTAATTTTATTTCGCCACGGATACTTAGGTGAACAACAACAATGGATAGATTTCTGAAAAACAATTTGGGGGGAAGTTATATTTAGTAGACGAGACGAAGTTTAATAAAAATTAACGGACTAAATTGTCGTAAATTACAATTGAGGAAATTTAAAAGCCTCATCCAAGTACACTGTGTATTCGTAAAGAGACAAAATAACCAATATGTTGTTGATGACGAGAAATGTTTTCCTTATTGAGTTTTCCAAGTGTTCAGTTGGTACGCAGTTTTGTATGTATCGATCTATCAACGAGAATCCAATTAGTTTCATAAATTAAGTTTGGCGAGTCTCTCTTCGTCACCCAAATAAACTCCATCTTTTAAAAGAGATTTCTGCAAATTTTTGACGTTTATCGTTGTTGGGTTGCATTTTTCTTTAACACATAGCGCTGCGGCAGCACCCGCAGCTTGGCCTAAAATCATGCAACCACCCTTGGTGCGATATCTTATAAAATAGTCAGTAGAGACAGTTGGGCCTGTGGCAACCAATAAATTTTTTCCTTTTGCGGGGACCATGCAAAAGAAAGGCAATTCATAATTTTGATCCTCCTTTCTCGACAACATCCCCACAACATCATCATATTCCAAATATTTGAAAATTTCCTCTATTGTAATTACCCTTTCTCCAATGATTTGCGCAGCACGTCGGACCCCTAGTAACGATGGAGTAGCGGCAATAAAAGAATTTTCAAACCCAGCAACATGATTTTTCAAAAAACGCCAAATTTCTATAACTGCAAGATGGCCGTCAATCATACAATTTGAATAATCAAAAGGATCAAAGGGATTCATCATCACCCTAGTTGCGTTAATAGATGCGATGCTACTTAATCTGCTTCCATCAATGTTGCAACCAACACCATCCAGCAGAATTTGGAATTTACCAACTCTGGTTGAGAATTCCTGTTTTTCAATTAACTCATTTAATTTAGACGAGAAATGTTCCTCATGGGGAAGAGAAAAGATACCTTTTTCGTCCCAGACATTTCTTACTTGGGCCAAGTCTTCTTTTAACTCACCTCGCTTGGATTCTTTGAATTCGCTGGGGTTGCTCTCAAGGTATCTTAAAAGCCCTTCAAAATTTACATTGCCAATTGAAAACTGAATTGCAGAATTTTGTTCTGTCGGCCTTACCCAGCCTTTGTCTCGAAGAATTTGTTTAACACCATCAACAACATTTTTATTTTCAGACACTGCAATATTGACGGGGGCACCTATAAATCTAGCCACATCAGCTTTGTTCGTGCAATCAACAAAAATTTTTGCATTTATAGCGCGCAAGCCGTTGGGAGAACTAACGAGAATACTTGTAATTACATTTTCTTCTAAATTCGCTTCGACCATTGTGGTATCAAGCAAAACATGGACACCCGCCTCTTTAATCATCTGGTTTACAACGTATTTAAAAATTTCAATGTCTATAGGAATTTTGCCAATATTCCAGTCCCGCCAACTGTCAACCAACCCACCTTCTCTGACAAGACGAGACATCATTTCGTCCATGATGCCAAACGTGATCTGTTTACCTTTAATATCAAAAAATTGGTTTGACCAAGCTACATTGACACCTGATGTAACCTGACCTCCAAGAATACCATTTTTTTCTATCAATAATGTCCTTACTCCATTTCGAGCACAAGCTATTGCAGCGGTGATGCCACTTACGCCACCACCGACTACCACCACGTCCGTTTGAGCTAGAATAGAAAAGCGCTTTTTTTGTTGAATAACGTAACCAAGTGATTTGTCTAAGGTCTTAGTTGCTATCAGAGTTGAATAAAGCTTAAAGACTCGACTGTATATCTTTGAAAACAAGAGCCTCCTCATATTGATTCCTTATGTTGGCTTGCCAAACATACCACTTAAAATGCATTTTTTTAATTATTTGGCTTCGATGGTTCCGATTGCTCTTTTTATCATTTCAAAAGAGACAATTGAGTTTGTGTTATCGGTTAAGTTAATTTCATCAGGCCTTAATGGTTTGGCGTCAGCAAACTTGTCTCTTATGTTATTCAAAATATTTTCAGCGGTTAAATGTTCAAGCCTTCTCTGTAACTCCTCAAAAGTATCAGTTGGACAGACTGCTAATTCCTTAGACGAAAATACTACATCGAATGCGCTGTTTCCATTAATAACTATAGTTGAAGTTCCAATTGTTTTTTTATTTAGAATACTCCAAACCAACCCGTTAACAGTGACTCGATTTGTGGTCGGTTCTCTGTTACCCAAAATAATCTTACCCCTCGTAGCTGCTATTAGATCCTTGGATAAAATGCTAGGCTCAGCAAGAACTACTAAACAATCTTTGATGCTGAAAATATGTGCAAGGAATTCCCCCGATTTTGGATTGTCAAATAGGTGAATCGGAATTTTGTTGGATTTGGCAAGTTTGTGAACCTGGTTATTCTCAGAAGTGTCGAAGTAAGGTTCATTATTGAATTTTCCAAGGCTTAAAATTAGAGAAGCTAGGCCATATTTTTTCAGATATTCGAATTTTGTTTCTAGCCTCCTTGTGATACGAGCTACCCTTGACTCTAAAAAAATGGCTGTGGGTTTAGGGCCTTCCTGAATCAATCCTTGCAGTATTTCTTTTGTAATAAGAGTATTTTTATCCCCTACAAGGATAATTTTTCCATCAGACAAAATAAGGTCTTTCTAAAACATTTTTTTCTATATGTTGTTGCCACTGCTGTGTTGCCTCAATACCAGTCAAAAATATAGTATCAGAATTCTCCAACAACCTTTTTAGCGTGAGAAAAAGTGGTGTAGCCATACCCTCATATACCCCCACATTAGCAAGTGATCTTACGTGCCAATCCAATACTAAAGCTCCACAATTGTCTTGAGTGTTTTTTATTACATTTTCCAATTCTATTGATACTTCAGCAGAACTTGCAGCGCCCCACCTATGATGTAGATACGCGTCCATAACAGCAGTTGGAAAAACAACAAATGGTTTTTTACACGTGTCTTGCCAAAATAGCGAAGGTGTCGTTGGGTATGTTGTTCCAGACCTGAACCCAAGCGCTTGGTTAGAACAACTTGTGTCATAATGAAACCCAGCGTCGCACATCGCCTGCCAATCAGACATAGGATTTTTCCAACATTTCGCCCAATAGTGCGCTCTTGAGCCGAATAATTTACTATTTGACAATTCTTCAAGCTTCAACTTCACCGCCTCAAAATCTTTTGTCGAATGATCGTTAATTCCGTAGTGAGCTCCAATTTCCCAGCCATCATTAGCGAGGCGTTTGAGCATTTCAGGAAATGGATGCTTTGAAGGATTGTAGTGCGGATCATTGATGTGGGTTGGAACATGTTTTATTGGGCCCGGATATACAAAAAAAGTTGACTTGGCTCCTATAGCTGCTTCGATTTTCATAAAATCGTCAAACCTCCAATAAGGATCCTTGGCCTTAAGCATTAATGTTAATAATCCGTGCCACGCTGAATTAGCTTCAAATTTATTGTTTTTAAATAGGAATTTTGCAAACGCCCGTGCAAGGTCGAAGGGGGTGTGTAGTTGCGGGCCATCAACATCATGGGTCAAAATCACGCATGTTTTTTTACCCCAAACCGACGGGCCACGTTTCCAATGGTATCCCTTTTTATTTAATAGACGCTGAATGTATTGAACGTTGTTCTCTACCAGCGGTTTTGTAGACAGGCCCAGTTTAACGAGCGGGTGTTCTTTTGCAGGTAGCACTCCTTTGTTATCAAGTTTCGCATTGACTGCTTGAACCTCATGGTTAAACAGAAGAAGATTTGCTACGCCAGAAACACAATCGACACCCCTGTCTGTTTGTTGACCCCACAGCGAAACCTTTCCATCGACTAAGTGCCCAATTTTTGTGCCTTTTCCAAATGGCAGATTTAATCCTAGAAATTTTTTACTCTCATTTTCACCGTATCGTATTTTAATGCTTGTAGACGGGGCTACAGCTTCATCATTAAAAATTGCAAATTTAGTATTCAGCCGTAAACCAATCTCAGATAGCGCATATACTACTTTCCTATATGATGGAGATCGTCTCGGTAAATCGACAATAAAACTTATCAATTAGAACTCCTCCAAACTAAGGCTATTTAATTGGGAAAGTATCAAAGCGGCTTCTTAAAATAGCCTCTGCTAGACATAGGTCTTCTTCGGTGTCTATTGAGATATGTTTTTCCTCAAGAAGGATATAGGAAGAGTTATCCCCCAAGAGACTTTTCTGCTCAAGCAGACAACGTCTAGTGAATGCATATGCCACTCCGTTCCTATGATAAAGCGATTGAAGTTGTTGCCGAGCAACCACTCGCTCACCACTAGGATCCCAGAGTTCAAGCCTTCCATCCACGTCTTTTAATTGTTTAAGTGGATGGTATTTCACATCGGTTGTTGAAACAGTCCAGCAACTAGTAAGGTTTTGGAAGGTTAATTTATTTAATACGTTTTTTACTTGGTCCGGTCTTCTAAGGGGTGACGTAGGCTGAAGCATCAAAACCATGTCATATGTCATCTTGTCCAAGTTCTCTATTTCCATTAGAGCGTGCGTCAATACGGCGAGATCCCCAACTAAATCTCCTGATAAAGTATCTGGACGCCAAAATGGGGTTGGGACACCGTATTTTTCCCCTTCCGCTGCAATGAGTGGATGGTCGGTAGAGATTATCGCGCGGTCTATTTCAACAAGCGCATTAACACAATTACACACATGTCCAATTAATGACACTCCATTTATTTTCCTTAGATTTTTTAATTTTATACCTTTTGAACCACCACGTGCTGGAATAATAGCTAGTACTGATTTACCGTTGATCATTAGATTTTTTTACCGTGGGATTTTAAAGTTTTTCAATATCTAACAATTGCTTATCAATTTGAAAGCGACCCCAGTTATCAACGATAGTTTTCCTTTGTGAAGTAGTTAAATCATTTATCCTACTATCTCGATACACCGAATCATTCTCGTAAAGTCGTGAAGACACCTCCTCAAAAACACATCCACTAGTAGTATTAAAACTGTGGAACACGCCGGGAGCGACCGTAATGATATCGCCTTTTTCGAGAACGTATTTTTTGCCATCTAGGAAAATTTTTAGAGTTCCCCAAATAACAATAAATGACTCTTCTTTATATTTATGATAATGCGCCGGATGACTTTGTCCTGGCAATTGAACCAATATCTTTTTTGCGTACTCCCGGTCGATAATATTTATTAATACTACACCAGTTTTGGGAAAATTTCTGACTCCATAATGATGTGAGTATTCTGTTTTAAAATCTTTGTTAAGGGTAATATCTGCATATGAGAGTAAGGCTTTCACCTCATGGATAGAGGCTTTTAGTATTTGACTAGGTTCGGCTTGCATGACTGGCAAAGCATCAAGATATATCGGTGAGTTTTTTGCTACGTCTTGAAGCAACTTGACATTTTTTTTGAACTGTCCGGAGGGCAATTGCCCTCCACGAATAGGAAATGCAAAATATGTATTGGCTTGTGTTAGTTCGGTTCCAGCTTTGAGATTAGTTTTTGCAAATACACCTCTTGATAAACTAGCTAGGCTGTTTTTTTCTTCTTCTGATATTGAGTCTCGTTTTTCTGACCCAAGAATTTTTTTTGATTTCCGAAAGGCGTTTATCCAATCTCTAGCCTGCGCTGGGGTTGATGAATAAGCGTTGAGCTTTATTTCTTTATTTTCAAGTCCAACATGTCTCTCAAACATTTCTGCACCAACGGCGGCCGCAAGTCCCACATGCGACGTTTCGTTGGGTGCTTCGTGTGTAGACCACCCAATAGTTCTACCGCGATATCTCCTCTTAAAATCACCGATGTTCATCAGGTGACAATTTTCGTCTGGAGTAGGGTAAATGGAAACGCAATGCATCAGCGCAAAATCTACACCGCGGTGTTCGAAAAAAGTTACTAGATTGTCAACCTCATTTATGCTCAGTCCGCCAGTAGATGCTATTACTGGTAAATTTGAATCTGATATCTTTTCAAGGAGTGGCCAGTCCTTTGCTGAACAACTCGCCACCTTAATTACATCAAAATTCATTTCACAAATCTTATTGACCGAAAATTCGTCAAAAGGTGTACAAATGGTAACAAACCCTCTTTGTTTTGCTGCGTTTTTTAATTCTTCGTAGTCTCCCCACTCTAGTTTTGTTGAGAGAAACCGAGGGACATGCTTGTTTTTTGAATTTTTTCTCTCATCCACGTGTATAAAGTTCGGTATGTCACGGAACTGAAATTTAAAACCGGCACGAACATCGCACTCCTCCACTACATCCCCAAAAGCATCAACGATAGCAAGGCCATGCTGGAGTGAACCTTGATGGTTGTTCGCAAGGTCCAAAACAAAAAGATCCGCAAAATTGAAATTTTGATCCAACAAGTTGTTTCTCCGTTACCAAATAGCGTCCTGGTTAAAACCTTTAGTGTAGTCAATTTTGACGGTGTTTCGGCTCTTTGCTGATTTATATGCAGCGGCAACAACGAGCATCGTCTCTAAACCTCTTTTTAATGAGATAGGTGAGGTGACGTTTCCCCTATTAACAACTGAAACGATATGTTCTAGTTCACAAATAAAATCTATCGGCCTCGTTTTTTCGAAATTTTCTATTTGAATTTTCTGACATTCAACGCTGTGGATAACTTTATCGAGCTCCGGCTCAGCATTGCAATGCCATTCAATAAAATCATCAGGCAATTGAATACGTGCAAACTTCCTCGCTGGACGAGTTATTACGTCTTGGACGCATCTCCCTAAAAGGCCTGTTTCTGTTTTGAATGTCATTACACTTAAATCATCATAATCTACCTCGTTACTGTAAACAAAATTCATTGTAGCTTGGACTTCAACAATCCGTCCGGCGCCGATCAAGTAACTCAAAAATTGCCAGAAATTTATGGCATGGGAATGTTCTCCTGTCGCTCCTCCACCTAGGTCAGAAAAACCTAGATATGTGTCGTTTGGTCCTTTCAACCAGGGATGCGCGTTGAATATACCGCCCCAGTGTTCCCGGAATTCAACATCGAGTGTAGTTGTCTCTGTAGCTATAATTGGCTGGCATAATTCAGATAAAAACCTCGCTGCATGACCAACAACATGGTTGTAGCCAGTGAACACGGGTATGTTTAATGATTTGGAAAGCTCATAAACCTCACTGGCGCCAGCTAAATTTGGAGTGCAAAGTGGCTTTTCGATTAGCATTGCACCGGGCTTTTCTTTTAGCGCTTTCATTGCCAATTCCATGTGAGTATTTGGAGGTGTGCCAATAATGATTAAGTCAAAACCACCAGTCGGGACATCAGAGTAACTGGTTAATTGGATACCATCATCCCATCGACCATATCTCTTTGGGTAAATATCCACTTTCGTTCGATTAAGTGCCGCTGGGTCGATATCACACATTACTACGTCCCAACCGAGATGCCTTGCGGCGTGAGCAAGGTGGTTGCCAATTGATCCGGCGCCATAAATCTTAACTCTCTGCATTAAATCAATTCTTTCAAACAAAACAGACAAAAAAAAACATTCAACAACTCTTAATTCAGCGTCATTCAACCCAGCAACCTGTCATATACCGCACTCACTTTATCATGTTGTCTGCCAAATTGCTTTTGCGCATCTAAAGCTATTGACTTGCGGTCAAAAGCCAAATCAATTGATTGCCCTAAGACATTGAGAATCGAGGCTCTATCAGCAGGCTCATGTAGAAGACCATTCTTTTTTGGATCTACAAATTGTTCAATAGATGGTATTTTTGAACCTATAACCGGCGTACCACAAGCCAATGCTTCTATAACGGCATTCGGGGACCCCTCAAGTAGCGACGGAAGAGCCAAATAGTCTGCAGCGTTCAAATAATCTGGAAGAGTTTTTTGTTCTACAGCTCCAACATATTTGATCACATTTGGGTAGTTGTGTTCTAGCAGGAGTATTTTATCCAAGTCCGGACCTTCCTGACCAATAATTAATAATTGGATGGGTTCGCTCGTAATCTGCCAATATTCGACAAATATTTTTGCAAATTCTGCGATATTTTTCCGAGGGATCACTGAACCAACAAATACGTAAAGTTTGGTCGAACTATCAATTCCCATTGATTTTTTCAAATTATTTTGATTTTTTGGATAAAAGGTTGCTGTGTCGACGCCATTCGATATCACTAAAAGCTTACTGTCGCGATTAAAACCAAGTTGTTCAAAATATTCGTCATAATGTGGGGCCATTGAGATTATCTCGTCTGCTCCATCCAGAGCTTCAAGCATCCGGTTTCTTGTCCTAAGCCCCCTATTTATTTCTTTGTATAAATCTCCAGCTCTGACGGTTACCAGCGTTTTAATTCCTAATTTTTTTCCTGCTCTGACAGCAGCTACTCCCGAAGGCAACAAACACTGAGCATGAATTAAATTAGGTTGAAATACTCTAGAATAGCTATGAATCAATCGACTGTATTGAAAGTCTGAAAACAAGCTGATTTTTGGTATTTTCAGCATGGGAGGTCTACTAACCTCAAGACAATGAGGTTCGTTAAAACTCCCTTTGTTTTTTACCATTCGGGCTTCACTGACATAGCCATCTAGAAACTTCTCAGGAACAAACGGCAACCACGGTTTAGGATTAAGGATTGATATTTTGTATGATTCAGCGAGCTTTTTAGCTTCTCGCTGAACATAGATTCCCCGCTCTGGTTGATAGCTATTCGGCCAGAGATGTGAAACGATCAGGACTCTTTTTTGATTTCTTTCCATGCCTTAGTTAATTCTCAAATTGGGAACCGTTTTTCGCCAAATTTGAAAACAAAAAATAGCCCAAATCCATTTTGAAAAATCCTCACCTGCCCTATGCCGTTTAAATATTGAGTGCACACCACTATAGTTGAAAATTTCACATGTTTTTAAATTTTCCTCAGAGAGTGTGTCCTCAACTTTATTGCTAAGCGCGCCTTGGCGCAACCACTGAGCCACAGGTATTTCAAATCCTACTTTTGGAGCATCAATCAACTCACGGCTAATTCCTTGCCGCTCAAGCAAAGCCTTATATAAATGCTTCGTTCTCATATTTTTTAATTTGAGACCTTCTGGCAGTTTGGCCAAGTACTCAAACAATGTAGGGTCCATTAATGGTGACCTCGGTTCAATTGAATTAGCCATGCATGTCATATCTAATTTTACTAATATATCATCGTGGAGAAAAGTTGTGACATCCTCAAACATATGCTGATCCATGGTGCCTTCAATTACCTTAGAGGCTTCACTCATCAAATTGTTTTTGTGAGATTCATTGTATTGTTCTTCAAAGTTTGGCGTAAAGATTTCAATACCACGTATTTGTCGGAATGTTCTGCTCGCATGCATATTTTTCCGGCTATCCTCTAAGCCAAAAAATCGGGCTAGCTTTCCAAATTTTCCTGAGTTATGCGTCGCATAATGATGTAGACTTTTTGCGAGAACGTTCCGCAAAAATTTTGATGGAATAAATTTTTTGTAAATGGTGTGAAGGCGACTAACGTAGTATTTCTGATACCCAGCTGCTGATTCGTCCCCCCCATCCCCAGTGAGTGCTACAGTAATACCTTTTCTGGCTAACTTTGCCACGTAATATGATGGGATTGCAGATATATCACAAAAAGGCATCCCAAAGTGGTGTTGTAACTTCACCGCAGTATCAAAAATGTCAGATGAAAGGGTTAGATTATGGTGCTCACAATCATACTTTTTCACGAGTTGGTCAGTCATAAGGGAAAAAACCGAAGTTTTTTCACCCTCGTTATACAGCGTGTATGTGCTGAGCTTTTCAATTTTTGCTGCAGCGTAAGACAACACTAAAGACGAGTCGACCCCGCCACTGAGAAAAACGCCAAGAGGGACATCCGAAACTAGCCTTTTTGTAACAGCTTCGTTAACAAGAAAGTCAAGTTCTTCAATGGCTGCTTGCTCACTAACCACTTGTTTGGGATTATATTTCAGTTGCCAGTATCTTTTGGTGCTCTCTCTACCAAACCGGTCTACAACCGTGTAGCTTGCTGCTGGAACACTCTGGATATCGTCAATAATCAGTGTGTCGTTCGGAATCCAAAAATTCGTGAAATAAGAAGCTATGGCCTCACTGTTTGCTGTTATTTGGGGCATGAAAGGATAAAGAGCTTGAATCTCCGATGCAAAGATTAGCCGGCCTTTTTGTATTGTATAATAAAGTGGTTTTTTGCCTAATCGGTCTCGGGCCAATATGAGTTTTTGCTCATGTTTATCCCAAATTGCAGCTGCAAACATACCATCAAACCTTTGAAAGGCATTAAAACCCCAATGATTGATTGCGTTTGGTACGACTTCACTGTCACCGTTTGAAAAAAATCTTTGTCCATTGCTTTCAAGAGTTTTTCGCAACGATTTGTAATTATATAATTCCCCGTTGAACACAGATACAAAGCGTCCGGAACAGTCTGCTATTGGTTGCTGAGCTTTTATGCTTAAGTCAATAATAGACAGCCTCGTATGCGCTAGGCCGACATTATTTTTTGTCCACGTGTCCTCACCGTCTGGCCCTCGGTGACGCTGATGGTTTATAAGTGGTTGCAGTTGTCGTTTAGTGACTTCACACCCATCAAAACTAAGTATCCCTCCAATTCCACACATCTTGGTAATCTTGCCTCTGGTAAGCAAAGTCAAAGCTTCGCGTTAGTTTTATTTATTGGCAATCCTCAATTGAAACTAGGAAGACACCGTGAGTTCTAAGTAAAGGGAAAAAGACCTCCAGCACGTGGACTAGCAATGGTGAAAATGGAGCTAGACATCTTGAAAGAGGGGGCGCTAACGTTAGACTACTCCATCGTATACGGAAATTTGGAAACAATCTTTTTATTTCACTTAAATTAATGCCAATCGTGTTTTTATTCAAAGGATGACTAATTCTAAAATCCGATACTAATATTATCCCATCATTTTTTAAAACACGGATCATTTCGTTAGCTAAAGTGGTCCGCAAATCGCTGCTTCTAATAGATGAAAAGACGGTATTGGCTGTCACCATAGACATACTTTTCTCTCCAAATGGAATGGACAAGCCATCACAAACTTGAAAGTCTAGATGAGGAGAAAGGCTTTTTGCTAAACCTATACGATCTTCAAGGATGTCAATACCGTGAAGCATTTTGGGGTTCCCTCCCCACTCGAGAACTTGCCTGAGCCAGGCACCTGAGCCACAACCAACATCTAACATTTCAACGCTGCTAAAATCAGAAAAATTTATATTCTTCAATAACTGACAGACTTTTGCCTGAAAACGGTAGTCATCAAATCGCACTTCTGGCCTAGACCACGTGTACAGGAGATGCTTTTTTTCCTCATCCCTTTTTGCGTAAACACTGCATATTTCTGTAACGGCGTCTTTATTTTTATTTGACAAATCTTGCTCCAATCAGGCCATTAGAACGAGCACTTTCTGAGTCCGTAAATTCCAATCAAAAACTTCTGCGAGTGGCCCTACAAATAATGAATTAGCGTTGAACTTTAATTTTATCAACTGTTGAAAAGTAAGCTCCCCCAGCAATAACTTGCTCCAGACCACTTTCCAATTCAATAAACGGTTTCCAACCCAATGACGCAAGCCTCTGCGAGTTACTTCTGTAATGTTTATCGTTGTATGGAAGGTCTTCCACAGACCTTTTTTTATTTTTTTTCCTATTTTTTGTTCAACTATTCCAACTACCAGGTTGACTGAATATTCTGCGAGAGCACCAACGTTATAAATCTTATTTTTATCCATAGCCCAATTTTGCAAAATTATATCAACAGCACTATTTAACTCGTACAAGTAAAGGAAGTGTCGTTTTAATTCGCCAGTGCCGTGGATTGAAAATTCCAACTCATGGTCTTGAAAATAAAATAAACGGGGGATGAGCATTTCTATAAACTGACGGGAGCCAAATATATTGTTTGATCTTATATTTTTAGTATTAAGGCGGTAACAAGTCATATAGGTTTGGACAAGCATACCCGCCGTTTCTTTTGATGAGGAATAGGGATTTGTAGGCGCTAATCTGGATAATTCAGTACTTTCTTCGATAGAAAAGTCTCCGTAAACTTCGTCTGTTCTTATATGCAAAAATCGAATATCTTTTTATATTGTTTTTCGACAGTTCTCTAGAAAGTAGTGAAGATCTTATCGCTATTTCTCGTGAATTCGACAGAGTTTAAGAAAGAGTTGTCTGCGTGACTTTCGGCGGCAGAGTTGAGAACAGTTAAACAATCTTTCACGAATTTAGTTGTTCTAAATTTAAATCTTTCATGTTGGCGGTCATTAAGTGCAGTTCTGTCAGATTTTCATCATAAAAGCCTGTACCTCTAGCACTAGTAATTTTGTCTAGCAAAGCGCATTCTTTACCGCAGTCCAAGAAATTTTCGGCAAAATATTTTACGATAAAGCCTAACATTCCAGTGATGATATACAATTCCTTACGCGCCTACCAAATCCTGATATGAGATTTTTGAGTCATCTAAATAGATAAGATCAGTCTTGATCGGCATTTTTAATTTTATATCCCTATTTTCATTATAAGATTCATGATCAATTTTATGGTGCATTTTAATTATATTCGCTATCTCTCTCGCAGAAATATTGTATTTATTTGCAAGATTATAGTCACCCTCGAAACATGCGCCTTGGTTAATCAGCCACTTTTTGATTTTTTGATTAGTAAGAAAATTAAATTTTGACTTTGCCGAAATGTCGAAATTGATTTCGCGGCGAATCAAGTTTTTCAGCAGGATTTGTTGAAAACGACTTTGATAGTAACGAGATCGATCAATTATATTGGGCAGCCTTAAAATAGACACGTGAGAACAGTATTCACGTGCCAAAAACTCAATTCGTTTCTTGTTTTGTACATATGTTCTTATACTTTTATCGGTGTCGATTTCTAGCGTCCTTAATGACGAAACATATAACACGTGCTTCGCAACCTTAAGTTTTTCAAATAAATTTTTTTCGTATTTGAAATTAGCGGGAGTTGTTTTATCTGTTGGACTAAATGCACTAATGGATACGTACCTCTGGTCTAATTGCTCATCGTCAAAATTTTCATCGTGGCCAAAGCATTGCCAACCTGCGTCGCTAAATATTTTTGCCACAACATTGTTTTTCCCAATGTGTATCATGAGTGTTTTCAGCCTGAGCCTTTGATTGTCAGAAAATAGATAAGATGTTGACAACACCGAAAGTAAATAATTTCACGCTACAACAGTTTTGACCACCTCAACAATCCGTTTGGCGGCCTTGCCATCTCCAAAAGGAATTTCCCAGTCGTTATTAAAGCCCGCTAATATTTTTTCAGTAGCAGTGACTATGCCATCGACTGTGGTGCCTGCCAGGACATTCGCACCTATATCAAGTGTCTCTGTCCATTCAGTGTTTTCTCGCAATGTAACACAGGGTATTTTTTGGATACATGCCTCTTGTTGCACTCCACCAGAGTCAGTAAAGATCATTTTAGAACTCGCCACAACGTGCAGGAAATCTAAATAACCAAGACCTTGGCGGATTGGAATTCCTAGATCTTTTTCAACCCATGACCTAAGTCCAAACTCATTTATTCTCTTTATAGTACGGGGATGCGAAAGAAAAATCACCTCACAATTCAAGCTTTGTGCAGCCATCGCAACACCCTCGAGGGTTGATTTGAGGATATTCGGGAAATCTACATTTTCTTCTCTATGGGTTGTGAGAACACAAAAGCAATTTTCATTTAGGCTCCATTCTTCTAGGATTTTCGACTTATCTTGCGAAATTAGTCGATGTTGGTTTGTCGCATCTACGATTGGGTTACCAGTTATGTGGATTGTCCCTTGAACGGATTCTTTTTTTAATAGTTCAGCACCTTTTTCGTTAGTTGTGAAAAGGTGATCAGAAATGTGATCAATCATTCGCCTATTGTGCTCTTCAGGCATTCTCCAATCGTAAGACCTTTCTCCCGCTTCAACGTGACCAACTTGAATTCTAAGTTTTCTTGCTGCTAAAGCCGAGGCGAGGTGAGTGTTTGCATCGCCACCAACAAGAATTAATTTTGGTCTCTCCAATAACAATATTTCTTCCACACCAGACAACATCGCTGCTGTCTGCTTTCCATGTGTGGTATAGGTTTTCACATTATTTAGTTTATAATCCGGCTTCGGTAATTTTAAGTCGACAAAAAATTGGCTATCCATATTGGGTGAGTAATGTTGACCTGTATGTATGAGAATAAATTCAACATTTTTCTCAGCCATTTCTTTAATGACTGGGGCAAACATGATGATACCGGGCCGCGTTCCAACAACAATCGCTACTTTGTTCTGCAGTTGGGACTTATCTAAAAATTTAGCTTCGTTTGGCATCATTGTTTACGCTTTACGCGTTCATGAATTCTGAACACCGAATCAATAATATGCGAGGCATCTTTTTGTGAAATCCCGTGGTGAATTGGAAGGGCTAATATGTTTTGGGAAATCCACTCCGTGATAGGGAGGCTAGTGATTCCATATTTTTCTTGATACACCGGCTGCTGGTGGAGGCCTCTTGGGTAATGAATGCCCGTTAAGACACCACTTTCGTGTAGCATAGAAGCAAGAGTATCTCGATCACAACCAAATAAATTTTCGTCAATTGCAACGCAATACAAGTGATAAGCATGCTCCACGTTTGACGATTTTTTTTGAGGCGTTAACCCCTCTAATTTCTCAAAAGCTTGGTTGTAAATCTCCGCATTTCTTCTTCGAACTTCGAGCATGCAATCCAGCCTTTTTAACTGTTCTCTTCCAATTGCAGCCTCAACATCAGTCATCCTAGCGTTGAGACCAATACTTGTATGGTAATATTTTCCAGTTTGTCCATGACTTCTGAAGTCTCGCATTTTTTCAAAATCATGCTCTAACCCGCAACACGTCATCCCTCCTTCTCCAACAAACATGTTCTTTGATGGATAGAATGAATAACAAACAAAATCTCCAAAAGATCCTATATCTTTTCCCTTATATCTTGCCCCATGTGCTTGTGCGGCATCCCAAACGATTTTAAGTTTGTGTAACTTTGCAAAAGCGATGACCTCGTCAACATCACAAGCGTTTCCAAAAAGATGAACAGGGCCGATAGCCTTTGTCTTGGCCGTAATTTTTTTTTCAGCATCTTTAAGACACATCAAAAAACTCTGTGGGTTGATATCACAAAAAATTGGTGTTCCTCCAGATAAAGACACCATGCTCGCAGTCGCGATAAACGAAAAAGAAGGTATTAAAACCTCATCTCCTTTTTCCAAGAATGTTGAGTATGCGAGTTGAAGCGCAGCAGTTCCACTTGAGTTAGTTAAGGCAAATTTACTTCCAACTTTTTGTGAAAATTCGTGTTCAAATGCCTCACATTCTTTCCCTTGGCGAAGCCCTCCAGAGCGCAGAACTTCTGTCGCTGCTGCAATTTCCTTATCACTCAATTTGATTTCTGCCATCTGGATCATTTTTCTACACCTATTTTAATTTTTGAATAAGGTCCACCAAGTTAAGCGCTTCAAAGATCGAACAACCAAAAACAGGGTCATTGCCAAGAATGAGTTGGATAAATTCGGCCATCTGAGCGTCGAATAATTTTTCATTTGATACCTCTAGGGTTGTCTTACCAATTTCAAAACTATCAGTTGGCTTGTTGCAAAAAATCCAAGACGGCAAATCGTCCTGTATAGACCCCATTAAGGTACCGTTATCTCCTTGGACTTCTAAATACTGCGTAAAGGCTGGTGTCAAAAGATCTGCTTGACAAAAAAGGGTTAACCCTCTTTTTGTGCACAGCCGAGTTAAAATGTAGTCCTCCGCATCGACCGATTCTGGGTTACCATTAATAACTCTTGTTGGCCTGATTAAGTCCTTGTATAGCAGCTCAATATCAATAATTTCTCCAAAAAGCCATTGTGAAAGGTCGATCATATGGACAAGCATTTCGTTTATAGCACCACCGCCAAGGTCTTTTCTGTGCTTCCAAACTGCATGCGATCCTCGTCCACCAATTCTAAAGTGAGCAAAACTAATCTTGCCCAAAGTTTCACAGGTCAAGTTAACCTCTGATCCCTGGAGTATTTTTTTGAACCGCTGGAAAACAGGCGAAAATCTATAAATGTAGCCAACTAGTCCGAGTGGCTCATGCAGTTTTGCAATGTCTCGAATTACTTTGGCTTCTTCTAAAGTCTCGCAAATTGGCTTTTCAACAAAAAAATATTTATTATGTTGAATCGCCGACACGACTAAGCTTGTATGGCTGGGTGTTGGAGTGCAGATATCCACAGCAATAATTGATGGATCTTCAAAAATCTTTGAGGCCGAGCTAATAAACTCCAGTCCCGTCTGACTGCTAAACAGTTGGCCAACTTGCTTGTTATTATCGTGTAAAACTAACTCGAAATCTTTAAATTTTCTCAGGCTCTCTATGTGTTTAAAAGCCTGTTTGCCGCAACCAATTATTGCAATTTTTTTATTTTTTGACATGTCAGCCTGTCTAATAATTAGCTCAGAGGTATGGTTGCCAAGAGATCGCTCGATTTTCTTCGCAAAGTTTGCTGGGAAGCGGCTCACATTTTGCAGGGTTTCCTTTCGCCAGGGAGTCTGCTGGAACGCTGCGAGTAACTACTGCGCCAGCTGCAATAAAAGATCCGTGACCAATCTCGACGCCAGGACAGATAGTCACCCCCGCGCCAATAGTAACACCATCTCTAACTGTCGGACCATCAGCGACATACCTACTCCTATCTTTTAGGGGATATTTATCGTTGGTCATTACAACATTAGGTCCAATAAAGACCTTACTGCCAATTTTCACGTGCGTAGGGATGTAACAGTTAGATTCAATTTTTACAAAATCTCCAACCTGAATGTTCCCATCCAAAACTGATCCAGTGCCAACCACAACGTGGTTTCCGATCAACGTGTGCTCTCTAATCACAACGTTATGCCCACACTGAAAATATGAGCCAAGTTCTACATCTGCATAAATCACGGATCCGCTGCGAATAACCGAATTCGACCCTAATAGCGAAGGCTTACAATGGTCTCGATACTTTAATCCAAGCACAACATTTATCTGTATCTGACAACTGTCTTGAATTTTTGCAAAGTATTCGACCATTTTATTAGCGCTTCATATTTACTGTACATTTGGAGGAAAAAGATTACGTATTGTTCGCTTTCATAAGGCCAAATTTTTGAAGATAAAGCCTCAGTTCCTGCTTGCTCATTGGTTTTTCGATCGATGAATTGTATTCAAAAAATTCCTCAGGCAACGGATTCCCCAACCCATTGTAATCAATTTTTTCATACAGGCTTTGAAAAGCTGGCAACACAGCAAAAAAGTTTTTTGTTTCAACAGTTCTTCGGGTTTCCTCATGACTTAGAAGTTCTTCGTACAATTTTTCTCCAGCTAAAGCTCCAATCTGTTCGATTTCAATGTCTTTCGCGTCAAAGTTATACTTAGGGGCTAAATCCTCGACCATTACTTCTGCTAAATCGATGATTTTTATCACTGGCATCTTTGTAACAAAAACTTCACCACCTCTCGCTAAGGACAATGTTTGGATTACCAGAGAGACGGCGTCCTCTAAGGTCATTATGAATCTTGTCATTAAACTATCGGTAACCGTCAGAGGGCCACCGTTAGCGATTTGATTTTGAAAAACAGGGATTACCGAGCCACTAGACCCAAGAACATTTCCAAATCGAGTTGAAAAAAATATTGGGTCACCGTCTCTCCTGTGGGCGTTGCTCGCAGTCATCAAACGCTCACACATTAGCTTTGATGTTCCCATCACGTTTGTAGGATTAACAGCCTTATCAGTTGACGTCAGCAATACCTTTGACACGCCGTTAGCTAAAGCGGCGTCAATGACATGTTGAGTTCCCATTATATTTGTTTGGATAGCTTCCGAAGGATCGTTTTCACAAACAAACACATGTTTTAATGCTCCAGCGTGAAGAACGATATCAATTCCTTGCATCGTACGACAAATCTTTGAAAAGTCTCTAAGGTCAGCGAGGAAAATATGTACATTAGGTTGTTTTGAGTACTCCACTCCAAGAAAAAAAACCTCAGCTTCATTATGGTCGATACCGATGACTTTTTTTGGTGATTGCAGATTGACTTGCTTGAGGAGTTCTTTACCAACGGTGCCACAAACACCAGTGATTAGAACGTTTTGGCCTTGAAAAGCACTTTTTTCAATTATCATGATTTTTTCCGTTGAGGGCGCTTTGTAAAAACTTTAACCGTCTAGTGATTTAAATATTGTCTCATCATTTGATCGCCCTATTACTTAGACATTAAGCTTCAGAGCAACGCGACGACACGGTAACCCAGCCTCATGATGTTTTCCATTGAACGCGTGGTAAAGCTCGCTTCCTCGAAATTTCGTCTTTTTTAACCACCACTTTGGACATGATCTCACAGATCACATCACTGTCCATCAGCTTCGGCACCAAACCAAGATCGGATAATCCAGTGTGCTTTGCGTTATAATAATGATTTTCTTGTTCCACTCTCGGGTTTGGGATATTTTGCATTTCCACGGGAATATTTAATAGTTCACAAGCACGCCTTACTTTCATCGCCAATTGGTTAACAGAAAATTGTTCTGTAAATTGGTTGTAAATTAAGAGTTCTCCATTTTTTGGTGGATTTGACGCAGCCAGAGCGATGCACTTCATTGTATCTTCGATATTCAGATACCCTCTAGTTTGCCCCCCCGCACCGAAAACTGTAAGTGGTATACCAGCGACCGCTTGACATATAAATCGATTAACAACAGTGCCAAAAATATCATCATAATGGAAATTGGGGAGGAGCCTATCGTCTGCACGAGACTCGTCGGTGAAAATGCCATATACCGGGCCTTGCATAAGATCTGTAACTCTCAAATTGTAATGTCTAGCATAGAACCAAAGGAGATCTGTGTCTAGAATTTTAGTAGTATGGTAAAGAGATGACGCTTGCCTAGGGTATAGAAATTTCTGCGTTCTACCGTTATGCTCGATGTCAATCCACCCCTCCTCAATGTCAATGTTGGGAGTGCCATACTCCCCCATCGTCCCGAGTTTTATGATGTGGGTATTCGGAGAATATTTAACAATGGACCAGATTAAATTAAAAGTTGAATTAAGATTATTATTAAATGTGGTTGTTGCTTCTGAACGCCCCATCATCGAATACGGCGCAGAAGGTTGCTCAGCAAAGTGAACGACTGCATCTGGTTGAAGTCGTTCGATTAATGGATCCATGAAGTTAGCATCAGCGCAATCGCCTTCGTTGACCTCAATATTGAAATTAAAAAGCGACTGAAATATTTCTGAACGCTCTTTCAGCCTTGGCCCCTCAATCAATGCAGTGGAGTCAGTATCCGCGACTATTTTTCGCTTTAAATAATTGTCAACTACAGTAACGCGATAGTTCTCACAGGCAAACTTCATTGCCATAGGCCAACCCAAGTAACCGTCAGCACCTAAAATTATTACATTTTTCATGAGCTCTCTCGCAATCGTTTTTGTTTGATAGCTTAGTAGTGGGTACTGAGCGATAAGATAAAAAAACAGCTAGCGTTTTTCGCCTCTCATTTAATTGTTTGGCATTCTTTGTTTCCGCGCCCCTGCGCAAAGACTAATGGCTACGGCGCTCCAAAGAAATATATTGTTCATCTGCCCAAAAAAATCCGCGGTGCTGGCAATCGGCCAAAATAGAGCTAGCGGTATTACGAATGCAGTTTTGTCAAAAAGACCACTGTGAGTTTTTCTTGATCGAGCAAAAACTGACCAGAGGATAGAGATAATCATGGTTGTGCCTGCCAAAAGTCCAAAAATGCCGGTTTCCCCTGCGAGTTGTATGAAAAAATTGTGTGGATGCGGTTGGCATTTAGTGGCGACATTTTCTCCCTGAGACAAATAGCATTCCGAGGCATAATTAGCTGGGCCAACTCCAAGAATTGGGTGCGCTACAAAAGCATCAAAGCCAGGCTTAAAGGCTTTCAGATATGGGCTCTCTTCATGTATAGGCAAATCGGAAACAAACTCATCAACATATCTTTGGCTTACCGTTGGAAATGCTTGAAAAACAAATACCAATGCAAATAATTCAATAGCGACCAAAATAAAATAGCGTTGGAAGTTTGGTTTCCATAACAGGGCTGCAAGCATGCCAGCGCATGCCCTTATTAAAAAATTTATCCTTTCACCTGTCATTAAGCTAAGGATTAGGGTTACAAGAGAGAAAATGCCACTGTAACCTCCTGCTCTACCTCCCTTGGATACAGCGAAGGTGACCGAAATTATAAATGCTGGTAGGCAGGCCTTCGAGAGATATGAGCCAGGTATTGGATCACCATACGGCCAAGTTAGCCTTCCATTCTTTTGTCCCTCAATTAAAAGCTCAAGCGACAATATAAAGCAAATACTAAGTAACCCCAACACTGTCATAGCCAACATTGCATTAAGAATGCGTTTGTCTTGCCCCAACCAAAACGCACAAGCCATAGCAAAAACCGGAAAACGTATCCAAGCGAAGGCTTCGCCAATAGAGTAAACAGGATTGTTAGAACACGCAGCAGACAAAAGGCATACAAACCAAAATGTAAATGTTGCCCTTACCCAAAAAATCTTTAAAAAAGATGCTTCTTTTTTTAACCATTGACGAAAAACGAAAATCAAAGACAAAAGTGTAAGCCAAATATCCGCCGGTGTTCTCTCAATTAGCATTATTAATGGGCCAAACAACCAAAATAAGACAACAAACCTCTCCCAAAACGGAAAGCTCTTTATTGCTAATTCGGCGTCACTCCAAGTTTTATTTAACTCAGATAGAAGCATAATTCACTTCTGCTAATTTCTCAGTTTTTGTTTTCTAGAGGGCAACAAAAGCGCGCTTATGCATCCCAAAAAAAGTCCAAACGAGATGAACAAGCCAATCGACATAATGGATTTTTCGAGACTGATTTTCCCTTCAATTTTAGGAACCATATAAGGGGTATAGAGTTTTATCTCTTCAGAGACGTATCGTTTGTTAAATTCATCGATCACCTCATTGTGTTTCTCAATTAAATAGGACACCTCTCTAATTATTTCTTCTGACATCTCTGCAATTGCTTCTTCAGAGGTTGCCTCGCTGGGGGCTGCAAGACGCTCAATCGCGTCTTCTTTTCTTGATCTAGCAATCTCTATGAGATGACGTTCTTTCAAAGCTTCAACTAAATACTCCTCCACCAAATCAGACCTCTCTCGGAAAGCCAGGTCCGGGTCAACAGACAACGTTTGCTTTTCAGTCAGGGCGGCTTCATTTGAATTTAATTTGTTTAATACTGCCTCGTTATTTAGAACTTGAACCAAAGTTTCTATATTTCTGTCCATACTAATTTTAGAAGCTTTTAGAAACTTTTTTTCTTCCATCATTTCGCTTTCAAGTAATGCCCGATAGGTGTCGCTTACTGCAATAAGGTTTTTTTGAAAAAAATTGACTCTGTTAGTCGTAAAGAATTCTAACCTAATCAATAAGCTTGAAATATCTATCTCTCCACCAGCCTTCAAATTACCCAAGCGAGGATCATCCTTCATTTTCATTAGGGAATTGTGAAGTTGTGTAAGCACACCATTTGGCCACGTAAGGTATACAACATCAATGTTATCGTCGGCCGAATGAGGTAAGGATATTTTGCTTAAGCTAGATGGAAAATTTGCGCTGTACTTTTCAGAAAATATCCTTGACCACGTCTCAGGCACCTGCGTCACGATTTCAATTGCAGTGTCTTCATTATAACCAGCAGCTTCAAAATTAATCGTTACTAATGCTGATTTTTGATTGATCGCTTGCAATTCAGCTTTGAAGTCCTTGTTGAGCTTGTCAATTTGAGGTGCCGTTAGTCCCTTTTTTCTGAGCGCATTTGTATATTTCTTTTCAATACCAGAGCTCGCAGGACTCAGTGCTTCGACTTTTATATGCCGTCGTTTAAGTGTTGGCGATCCCTCGCTGAGACCCGCGTTAATTGCCGCTAAAACTTCGTTGCTAACTAAATTCGTAACATTAAACGGCGTCTCATCAGGGTATAGTCCGTTTTCAATACCGTTCAATTCCACATAATATCTTATAAATTTATTTTCATCATGTTTTTGCAATAAGGCAAAACTAATGCCGACTAATAGCGATAGAAAAGGGATAATCAGTAAAACACCTCTGTGGGTCCACAGTTTTAAAACAACATCAGTAATTGATATCTCAGCTGTTTTGGTTGACTCTTGGCGGTCTTCCATGAAAGGCTCCCATGATTGCAGCGCGATTTTTTAAATGATATCGAGTTCTTAATGATAAATAGAATAAGACGTCATTCGTTCTGCACCGTTAAAACAGACTTAAGGAATGTTCCACTAAATTTAGTCGACTGAAACATTCAAGCTGTAGAAGTTGATTAGACTTTTTTAGGCTTTTTTGCAACGAGAATGAAATCTGGAGCAAACCATCTGATCAATCCAATTGGCCTTCTTGTTATTCTATTAAAGATGGCCACATCGGTAAAACCAGCGGCCTTTACTTCACGAAAGAACCTAAAGCTGGCGGGTGCATTTATTTCGCGTTGCCCCAGTCTGCCACCTAATTCTGGGAAAATTTTGCCAAGCCATAACCTGAGCCAATTAAATGCGGGCGACAAAAAGATCCAATAAGGGGGAAACATTCTATTAATTACTTTTATAAACAGGACGCCATTTTGATCTAAAGCATTAAAAGCTGCCTTTAACGCTTCTCCTCTGTGCACGGATTTTCCATATAAAGCATCATAACTTATTATCAAATCATAGCCATGAAAGTCAGCCGCCGCTCTCGCCAAATCACCCGCCAAGATACTTACGTCCTTAATTTTGTTAGAGCTGATATAAGCTTTAGCGGCCTCAACCACTTGATCGTCTTCATCGATACCAATGCATTTTGTCGCGCGAAAGGAAAATTTCAAATAACATAATATACCTCCGAACCCACATCCCATGTCGAGAATGCTTTTTATCGGCTTGTCTTGCGGGAATGAGCTGAAATACTTAGTCAGAATGTCAAAAACTTCAAAACCTCTCCAGGGAACAGTATATACGTTGTAGTAAAGCCATCGCGCCTGCTTATATTGCGAAAGTTGTTTCCACCATCCACAAGCTAAAACAACTTTTAGAGCGCTTGGAACAGTAAGCGAAAATTGCAAATCTCTATGTATTTTGTTTGACAATTTATGAGGCTCTTACTTTCTACTTTTGAGAATTTTTAGTTGATTAAATTTCAAGTTAACAGCTTAGCGCAAAGTTCAAAATTCATGGACTGTTTTTTTCATGAAAAATGGTTTGACTAACCACCTGTAATTAATGCACTAAACTTCTTATGTGTTTGTTCCTTTTTAACGTAAAAAATATCTTGAAAATAGAAAGTTATAAGGCATCAGATGTTCCTTAACTTTACTTCAATGTATGGGCACCGAGAAAATATTACCTGTTATTTTTTTAGGGCACCGGAATGGTTAAGAACAATCAACTGCTGTGTAATTGTTTTCTTCGTGTTATTTGTCTTTTGACCATCGGGTTCGCCTGAAACTGTAGATCATTGAGACCGTTGCATTGGGAATAGCGTACTACTGCGTCCTGTCATTCTATATACCAACAGGCCAACAATCTCATGGAGTAAAAGTCTCACTCGGTTTGTTCCAGTCGCCAGGCTAAAATAGTGGTTGTGGCTCGTGCCTGAAATGAAATCGACCGGATAGGCAATGATATTTTCCCAACCCACTTTTCTAAAAGCACCGATCGCTCGAGGCATGTGGGATGCAGAGGTTATCAAAACCCATTCTCCAGAGTCCTTCACGTTGTAAATATCCCTAATTTTTTCTGCAGTATCAAAACTGTTACGGCTTTGAGTTTCAAATTCGATTTTGTCGTTTTTTAATCCCATCTCCTCTAGCATGTTTCTTATCATCTGCGCCTCAGTCCAACCCTTGGGGTTTATTTTTGACGAATATCCTGCAAACACCAATTTAGCGTCTGGATGCCGCCGTTGTATGATGAATCCCTTCGATAGTCTGTCACCATCATTTTGTTGAATTTGAGAACGTTGCATAGCAGTGAGGCCGTCACCCATGTGCCCTCCCATCACAACAATACCGGTGATAGGCCTATGTGACAAATCAGGAATATTGAAACGGTTTTCCAAAAGCATTATGCCAGCAGTGGAAATAGGTACAACACCATATATCCATGGCAACGCGATTGCCGATCCGATCAACACCTTTGTCAAATGTCTCTTTTTCAGACGGTAAGTTATCAGCGAAAACACAACAAGAACATAAGGATGCGCGAGTGGCTCAATTAAAATAACCATAGTTTTAGAAAGAAGGAAAAAAATTTCGTCCATTTTCTCAAATTTGAATTGATGTTTCAAAATCCAGTTGTGCAGCACACAGCTGACATATTGAAGTTGTTTTCGTAAGATCGTGCTTCGAAGTCATTTTATTAAAAGCCGACAACAAAAAACGTAATTTTAATTAACACTTTCCTTTATCAAATTGATGACTCCGATGCTTTGTCAAAGTTGCAATTTTTGGGCGCTAATCAACAATCAAAAATCCAGCATTAGCAGAAATTTTTTTGAAAATTTTAAAATTTAAACCCAAATCTAGGTAAATCCCCTCTCAATATATTTCTTTGCGTCAATCTGCTGTTGGGTTTATGTCCCATGCTCTTTTTTGTAGTTTATGCAATAGTTTACCAAAAACAATCTTAAGTGTAATTCCAGGATTGGTTAGTCCATAACCCATCTTCATATATTCTTGCGGAGAAAAATGCCTGGAAAAAATGGCTATTCCCTCGTCAGAGATTCTCTCAAACTTTCCATTCACACGCGTCGTGTTTGCGCCGTACTCATTGCTTAAAATAAAATTTAGAGTAGCAGCCGTGAGCGAAATATCACAATTCTCCTTGCAACCCTCTTCTACGGTAAGATTATCCCGGTAACTCAACACCACATTCACGCCAAGATCATTCAAATAAAATTTGATCGGAACGATAAATTTCAAACTTTCCAATAATCTTGGCGCAATCAGAAAACTTTTAAATATCGCAGATCTAAACTCGTTGTACGACTTCCGGATTTCATCAATGGAAATCTTTTTATGAATCATAGAATTCGGCTTAATCTCATGATGAAGCTTTACCCAGTGTAAAATATTGCTATTTTTCTTACTAGATTCTTGCCTTATTGGTGATACCAAGTCTAACGTATCCCACGGTTTTAGAATTATCAAATTAGTCGGAATATTATATTTATCGAAATAATCTGACACGTCCTTTGGCGTATTTTGGGCGTCATTGGTATGGAAATTATCTGGGTCGTTAAAATACACAAAAGACGCGAATGGGATCGTTGCTTGAGGCTCAAACTTCCTTACTTGAAGAGAAATTCTATCTAATTTTTCTTTTGCTGACACCTTGCGGAGTTGTCGCTCATCTGGATTTCCTATCCAATTCGCATAACCAAATTGTGTTAGTAATAGGTCAACATTTTTCGTAAATTTCCTGTAGTTTTTGAGCACTCGCTCCGCGCCTTTCTCATCATCTACAACGCAATCATTGATATTCAATATTGAGAAATCATTGAGCATAGTAAGGCTGTAAGAATCTCCACCTACATACGGAAAAATTGCGATTGATAACTCGGGGTCAATCACTTCTAAATTATCGTTAGACTCGGTAACATTATATCCCAATTTTCTTAAGAATTGGGCTACACGCCCGTCTAATGTCTTTTGAAAAATGAAATTCACTTTTAAGCTGTTCTCTTTGAGCATCTTGAGAAATGGCACTGAGAAATGATCAGAGTGCTCATGTGAAAGCCAAATGTAGATAGACTTCTTAAAACCGGCTAAGTATTCGATTAACATTTTGTTTGTAATTGATTGATCCAATAATCCCCAGCCGTTATCGAATGCGTTACCCTCTACCCAAGGGTCGACAACTAGAACGGAACGGTCAGACTCCACCAAATAGCTAGCATGATTAATAAATGTAAGCCTAGACATCTATCTTCCACCCTACTTCAAGCGCATCCGTTGTCATCCCAAGAGTAAGGCCACTACGAGTGAAGAAAGATTTCACATCTTCGAGCAAGCCTGAGTTTTCATAACTCTTATACTTTACCACAAATTGCTGACTAGTTTTCATTTCAACTATACGATCAACCTGAAATTCAACATAAACGGTCATTGGTTACTCGTTGATGCATCTTCGATAATCTTAACGAGATATTCAGCATACAACTGATTTCCAACCTCACTGAAGTGTATGTCAAATCGGTGGTAGGCCCCTTTTAAAGATCTACAACTCGCGTCGCAAAAATCATCAAAACTACTGTAAGTTCCGGTAATTGAGGTAATAAATTCCTTTATATACGGGTAAGTTATATTCCTAGAGGGATCTTTTGACGGTATAAAAGAAAATATTAGCTTGTAGCCATTTACCGCTGCATGGGTCACCCAATCAGATATGTAGGTTCTATTGGGTTCTGTTAGATTTGACGTGAGGTACTGTTCTCCAATCAGATGTAATCCGGCATACACACTCCGCTTACATAGTCCTCTAGATTTTCGCGCTTCATAAATCTTGATCCTTAAAGATCGTGTGACTTCAGCTATGACATTCGCACTTAGTGAATATTGCTTCAGTAGACTTATTATTGTTTTTGGCTCGTTTCGCTTTTCAAAAACATAGGTTTCAACTTCATCATGCGAAAATCTCCTAAATTGGAAATTATTTTTTGAAAATAATCCGCAATGCTCGATGTTTTCAACCATCACGCCATCAACGATATCTGTATGAGGAAAATAGTAGTCATTATCCAAATCGTTGGATACTACATTCACAACAACTAGATCTGGTATTACGCCTAGTTCATATAATCGTTTAAACTTTTCAAATTGATGGCCTTGCCCAGTATGTGTTACGCCGCAAGCGTAAACCTTTTTAGCCAATATTTCCTCAAGTACTGTTCCAAATTTCTTTTCGTAACGTGCATAGCCCCAAGTAAAGCTATCCCCTGCTAAATAAATTCCACCGGTGAGATCGTCTCTGCTCCACTCGTCGTCAAAACAACCGTAAGAGTTCCCCCAAACATCATACGGCATATATCCTAAGGGTTTGGTCGCCGTTCGCACTTTAAAGTTAGGAGTGATATCAAAGCCAATACCTTCGTCGCGTCTAAAATGACCCACAGGGTAGCCACGACTGAATTCTTCAACCGTGTACCCGTAATTAGGGAGGAATGCTTTTATTTTTTGCTTAAACTGGTATCCGATAACGTCTATGGCTAGAAGGGTGGCTAGCGATATAGAAACTGTTATTGTAAAATTCCTAACCCAATTCATAACGCTCCTTGTAATTCGCTCTTTTAGCTCCGTTTTGCTTCTTTTTGTATTATAGGTAATTTCCAACAGCTAGAACATTCATTTCAGTACCCATACAGCATTTGAAAGCATCTGTTGGTGTGCAAATAATTGGCTCACCAAGCACATTAAAAGAGATCTTTACTACGATTGGGCATCCCGTCTTTTCTTTAAATTTTGATATGACTGAATGATATAGAGGATTAGTATCTGCGTGGACTGTTTGTATTCGTGCGGAGTAATCAACAGGTGTGACAGCAGGCACAGACGAGCGTTGTACGTTGAGTTTTTCGATGCCGAATAAGGCCTCCTCATTGGGTGTTATGTTACGTCTTTTATCTTTACGGTCATGAGCAAAAAGAAACATATATGAACTATCAGAGTCATGTTCAAACCACTCCTCAACGTCCTTTTTCAGAATACTAGGCGCGAAAGGACAAAAACTTTCGCGATACTTTACTTTAAGATTAAGCTTTTTTTTGCATCATGGGTGAACGAGGATCAACAATGATGCTCCTTGCACCTGCCGCCTGGGGTCCAAATTCCATACGCCCTTGCATCCAACCAATGGCATTTTCATCTATTAAAGCCGCCACAACTGCATCAATGAGTTTTTCCTCCGAACATTTTTGACATACCGCACCACAAGCCTTAAATTCAGTTTCAATTTCAACGTTACTAAATTTTGGTCCCAGATAAGCCCCCTTCAAAGCATCACGCCCTTTGGTTAAGAATCGCTGTTTATTATGGTGCAGATACCAGATTGAAAGAGCAGCACTAAGCGCACCTTTAGCATCACTAGCAGCATGCTGTATCCAGATATTATCAAAGATTTTTTCACGTAACAGAATACCATTTGCGACGCAGTTAAACGCCACCCCTCCCGCTAAACAAATATTTCGCTCGCCAGTCTCTCTTGCGATGCCCTTTGCTAACTTGATGACAACCCCTTCCATTACTTTTTTGTATTGACGCAGCCAAATCCATTTCACGCTGGGTTAATTCTGTCTCTGACTTGCGAGGCGGACCATCGAATAATGAATCAAAATTTTGGTTTGTCATCGTTAAACCAGTAGCAAAATCAAAGTAATTCATGTCTAGCTGGAAGCTACCGTCAACAGAAACACTGATTAGCTTTTCGCGAATTATATCTGCATAACACGGTTCCCCATAGGGAGCTGACCCCATCACTTTATATTCGCCAGAATTAACTTTGAATCCCATGTAATATGTGAAAGCCGAATAAAGTAACCCAAGTGAGTGAGCAAAATGTATCTCCTTCAAAATTGTGAAGTCACGCCCTTTGCCGACGGCAATAGAAGTTGTTGTCCATTCACCAACACCATCTAAAGTTAAGTGCGGCGGCACTTTTAAAAGGTGATGGGTAAAAGGCACTAGCCGCATGTGATAAGTGGTGCTGGGCGAATAACAACCTCTCTCGCCAATTGATATCTTCGTCAAGCGTTGACTTTAGTTCATTAATAAGTGCTTATTTCTGAGAGAGCTTTTCTTTAATCCATGCGGGCATGGCTTTAGCAAAACTCGTAAAACCTTTGGGCTCAAATGCGAAATATGTTTCAAGTAACCTCTCAAACTTTATAAATGGCTTTTCGTAGAACACAACATTATCAACTTGACTTGCCGATACACCAGCCTCTCTCAAACAATACTGAATTGCAAAATGTGGGAAACCAGCATCATGCTTTTTTCGCGTGAAGCGCTCCTATTGCGCTGCTGCAATAATTTCTCCATCTCTCGAAAAGCATGCAGCGCTGTCATGATAAAAGACTGATATGCTGAGTATGTACATACCAAAATCCTAAAATAATGTGTAAATGAATGGTGACATTACGGAACCTTGCGCGAGGATCAGTAAGCCTCCTAGAATCAACATAACAATGATAATAGGGGCAAGCCAAATTTTCTTTCGAACGCGAAGGAAAGCCCAAAACTCTTTTAAAAATTCCATTTCGATTCACCTTTATCAAAATTGGAGCTTAAAAGACCCAGATTTAATAGGTTCATTTCGGAGAGTCCAATGACTTGGTTTTTTTTCATACTTTAACCTAAGCTCGTATCGTCCACTAAGTCGCATAAAAAAAGCAATTGGTGTAAAAAGCCCAGAGAAGATTAACCCAAGAACGATTGCCCCAACTATCATACTGAGCAAAATCCCAAACCTCATCCACAGCTTATTAATGGCAAAAGAAGGTCCGCGTTGATCAAAGTAACGGCCAAAAATCCGAAAGAAATAACAGCAAATATGTGTGACCAAAACGAAGGTCCACTGCGAAAGAGATGAGCCGAAACAAATACAAAGACTATGGTAAAGAAGAATCCAAAATTTTTATTTGAAGGCAATTCAATCTCTAATGTTTTCATGTTTTGTATTTCTTGAATTTGTGGAAAAGCAAAAGGTGACTGGAGTAATTGTATCGCTCGACTGAGGCTAAAATTTTCAAAAAATTGAAAGATGTTTTCGTTAACTTTATTCGGATTTTATAGTCCTGATGCAATACTTATATCACTTATATCAAATTTTCGTAAATCAAGTTTCATTAATGGCCTCTCTTCTTCGACTGTTCACATCTATAACTCATCAATAAACGAAGTGCCCACAACAAAAATTGGTGAAAACGTTTGTGCGTTAGTTATTGATCATCTCTTTTTTGTTTTTTGCCAACAGCAGTACAAAGCCCTCCCGCACCACCAAGATTAGAAAAAAACATTGCTACTTGTGCGAAAAATCTATGTAAAACTATACCCTTGTCAATTATCTCAGATATAGTCTTAACGTCAAAGTTTTGGCTTGGTGTTGATCCTACAACCGAAATACTATTTTTCTGAAATTAATCTATTATCACGTCGATAGAATGCTTCCTCTCCGAGGGATGTTCATGCTGATCACGAAACCAGCAAAGTCTTTTTTCATTTATTTCTACGTTTCGCAATTGTACCTTTAGTTTGTAGGTTTCTTTGTAACACCGAAAAAATAACCAAATTTTATCAATAATTTAACTTTTCATAATCCTGCCACTATAAATTTTATACAATTTTTTCAATGACTTAAGTCAAGTCTATCATTCCCACTCAGTAGTAACGTTGATAATTTCGTGTTTAATATAAATCATTTACCACCTACCAATAGTTAGTGTGCAACTTGTGTGTAACTCCACCACTACTTTGCACGTTTTATTTACGCTTGTGCAACTATTGCAATTCAATAGTTTACGCAATCCCTTGTTGCACATTGTAAGACGAAGCTTAATCGTCTGTATTCAGAAACTTATCTAGCTTGGATACATCATCTTTGGGTGCTGGCGCTACGTCTCTACCAATGTTGTGCATTGCACGTTCAACCACAGCTAGCTTTACACTCTGCTTACTCGTGAGTCTGCTGTCATCACTTAGCTTTTCGTGGCTACGCGAGGTAACCAAGCGTGGAAGCGACACTATATCTGCACTTAAGTCACCCCCTACTTCAAAGCTAATATCTCTATCAAACCAAACGCGAAGACTACCGTCATGGTGCAGAATTTCTTGCAGTATCTCTAGTGCATCCTCACAAAGACTTTCACTCTTGTCGTAGAACTTCTTAGCAGTAGAGTGCTTGCCTTTGCTACTGTAGCCTTCTGCACGATTGTAGTAGAAGGTAGCTTGCTTCAGTTTATCTTCGTATCGCTTTAAGTCGCTTGGCTTGTCTTTAAGCTCTTCACGTAGCTCAAGTTGCTCTTGCCACGCATACTCAAGCTGTTCGTATTCCTCTTCGCTTAACCACGTTTGGAGCTGACGGTTTTGCACGTTTTCTCCACACTTAAGCTTGTCAGCTATACCTTCTAACTTGTTAAGGCGCTTGGTTTCTTCAGTAGTCAATTCGCGACGTGGATTAGCGTTTTCAATTCGTTCTTGCAGCAACTTCTCGACGTTGCCACTTGATTTCTTTTGGCTGTCGCACCATTCTCTCATTTGTCAAATTCGGATAGAAAATCAGAAAAATATTTCCCGTACTCAACACTTCCAAAATGTGAAAGGTGGTGAGAGTCTCTATATAGTGTTCTTCCATTTTTCAGTATTGAACATGTGTCGTCTTCTTTTCCACAGAACACATCTAAAGAGTCAAAGACAACTACGTCTTCATAATCTCTGCTAATTGCAGCAAGCAAATCTCTATGAACTTTCTGTCTTTCCAGCACGTCTATGCGGCTAAATTCACAAGATGCTTTATTAGCTAGGCAATCCTCTGGCATAACTACCAACTCTGGTATATCAATTACCAGTACGACTGAAACTCCTTTTTCACGCAGATATGAAATCGTTCTGCGTAGACCAATCTCAAACACTTCGGTAGGCGAATTAGCAAGTCCCTCTCTATCTTCGAGCAACCTATCAGTGACTTCAAATCCTCTCTTAATATGATCTGCGGCAATGAGCGTATCAAGTGGATACATGTGAGCAAATGACAGTACTACTCTTTCAATATTACTGCGCCCATATAAGAACTTGAAAATCTTATCTAGTCGCTCGGAACATACAGTACCATCCGCTGATTCGACATTTATGTTCATTAGAGGGGGGCAACTACTATTTCCAATAAACATCCAGCCTTTACTAGGTACGTTTTGCACTATTCCGTGAAACTTATCATCCGCATGTGAATCTCCGAACAAAACATTAACGATTTCGTCACTTGTTCTAAAGCAGTAATTAAGTTTCGGTTCAATGCTATCTAATTCGTCATTGCATCTCGCGTATCCAAGGTTTGTATTGTCGTATTCTAAATCACTAAACATTGACATTGACTCACGCCCAGAAAAGCCATTTGATTTGTGTCCGAAATAACCGATTGCTGCGAAAAATGCTAAGCCAACAAAGGACAAAATAAAGATTTCATTTCTACTTTTTCTCTCCTTTTTTCTAAATGGAGCTTCAATGTATCTCCAGCTCAAGAATGCTAAAAGTAATGAGATACTGGATAAAACAAGAAATAATAACCACCCAGGTTCGTTGACACTTTGAATTCGTGCAAAGGCGAACAAGGGTTGATGCCATAGATAAGCTGAGTAGCTTATTAAACCAATCCCAACAATGCCTTTGGTGGTTAGTAACTTCGCGACGTATGTTTCTTTATCTGCATATAACACTAGCAGTACCACACCAAGTACTGGTATGAGTGCATAAACACTAGGAAAAGGCGTATTCTCATCGTAAAAGAAAATTGAAAATATAATTGCAGCCAAGCCAATTAGAGCTAGTAGATTATTCTTTTGAACGCCTTGCTTCTGCACTATAAACGCAGCAATAGAGCCAGCGAACAATTCCCAAGCACGTGTCGGCGCTAGATAAAAGTTTGCCGTAGCTTTGTTACGCCAACCCCACTCACTTAGCATTAAACTGATTGCAGCCATCACTACAATCATCCAAAACACTCGGTTCTTACCAAAGCGCCAAGCTAAAATTAAGAAAATAGGAAATAGTACGTAGTACTGTTCTTCAACAGCGAGACTCCATGTATGCAGTAAAGGTTTTTCTTCTGCAGCAGCGTCAAAGTATCCACTCTCTCGCCAAAACAAGATGTTCGATGCAAACAAACTTACGGCGACAAGACTTTGTGAAAAGTCTTTCATTTGACTTGGTAGCATCCACATCCAAGCAAAAGGAATGCAAACAAGCATTACAAAGAAAAGTGCTGGAAGTATTCGTCTAGCACGTCTCTCGTAGAAGTTAACGATGCTAAAACGCTTGTTCTCTATGTCTTCAATAAGGATTGTTGTAATCAAGTAACCACTGATTACAAAGAACACATCAACGCCAACAAACCCCCCACTAAACAATTCAAATCCAGCGTGGAATAAAATAACAGGGACAACAGCAAGTGCTCGCAAGCCGTCAATTTCAGCGCGATATTTCAAGTTAACAATCCTTTAAGTCAAGGTAGGCGATAAAGTAAAGGTTACTTCTCTTTAGCTTTTCTACCTTCAGCTAACGAGCCTTTCAGCATACCAGCAGTAAAGCCAAACTCTTTGCAAAGACGCTTTACTTCCTTCAATGCGTTAGCACGTTCGTTCTTCTTAGCTTCAACCATCTGCTGCTGAATTGCTTCCATTTCAGCTTTCAACTCGTTATAAGATTTCATCTCACACCTCCGTTGGCTATGTGCCAGCCTTATCTTAAAGATTTGTTAAGGGGAGGAATAGCTCGTTTTGTCTACACTTGCTGTAACGCGATTATTTGGAAGAAAAGTATTTGCATAGTGTCTCACCATGCCAGTCACCCATAGTGTCAACCACACAGTTAAACAGCTACAAACCATGCACTTTTGACTGGTTTGCTAACGTTTGTCTCTGTCGTCTTGTTGATTTGATAACGGTGGTTGTGGACGAATAGGTGTGAAGTCTGTTCGTTCTGTGTCTTTTGGCGTCGTCTGCTGCTGTGGTTCTTGCTTTACTATCTTTGTCTTTGGAACAGCTACAGTGCGTGTAACAGTCTTTGTTTCTGGTTTTGCCATCTTCTTAGCAAGTGCCACGACACTGCTGCTTGTGCCTAGCATCAACTCAAGTGCTGCCCACTTTGTTTCGTCGTCAACACGTTCGATTTCGCTGCGTATGGCGTTCAATACTTGCTGTATGTCTTGTAATGCACTCTTGTTCATACTGTTATTTAGCAACTAGCAGAATGGGGTGATGCAAAATCACCACCGCAACGACAAAAGTACTCCACCGCAGAAAAACGCAGCACGAAAATTTACTTCTTAAAACCCAATTTCGGATGACGAGGTTGTTGGATTGAAGCTACAGTGTTATTTGTCAAAATCTCACCTCGTCTTTCCACCACCCCACAGCGTCACTATTAATTTGCTTGTGACACTGTTCGCTCAGTTCAATAAAACGCTTACCAAGCTGCGTATGGCGTTCTGTCGCTGTTATACAGCGTCCATAGTGCTGTAATTTGCTCGCACATATAGCCAATGTACCCACGCTTGGTTTGACACGCTTAAAACGCAGCGTACGCATGTAACACTCGCTTCTACACAGCCAATCTTTGCTGAATTCGCTTTCGCTGCTGACAGCACCAATCTGCTGCAATAACTCAAATACTTCATTTAGAACCGTTTTCTGCATCAATCATTCCTCCGTTGATAAATAACAACATGCACAGCTAGCTACTGTGTATTTACCAACAGAACATTAAGGGTGGAAAAAACGTGCAATTTGTAGAACGACTAAAATTAGAAGGCGCGGAGTGGGTGCGCAGTCAGAACTTTTGGTTATTTGGTACTGCTACGTTCAAAGATGGCAGTCGTTTAACAGATAGCGATGCTACGCATGACGCTACGCACCTCTTCAACATACTTGATAGGCAAATTTTTAAACGTAAAGAAACCATGCAAGGCAAACGACTTGATAGACTTGTTTTCTTAGAACATGGACGATTAGGCGCAAATACTCACATTCACTTTTTCATCAAAGGCACACATCTAAGTCAGTACAAGGCAATTACGAAATATGCACCAATGATTTGGCAAGAACGAATTTCAAAGGCACACAACCTACTACTCAAAGACAACATTGGACTTGATAACGCTCGCAGCGAATACTGTTGGAAGGAGATTAAATCTTATCAACGTGACGTTCTGCTTACTGAGTGCTGTCACTTATCAAATTCTTAGCAATACTCAAACCTAACAAAGGCGATGCTTATACTTGGTTTGTCTGCTTGGATGTAACTGCTGCACGTTTAGACGAGGTGGCTTGTTATCGTTATGACTAAACAATCAACTCAAACTTATCACACTAGAAACAACACAAAGAAAAAGTAAGAAAACAAACATTATCTTACATTTCCACATAAGTATTTGATGTATGGAAGGAATTATATGAGCACTTATTGGTTGCTCAAATAGAACCTCAGAAAATACGCTGTATGTACGAAAACATTAAATTTAGGTGGTGACATATGGCACAAGCAAAGACACTTAACAAAATAGAAATCAAGCAGCTGCTAGACGTTACAAATTCCTGCAGTCGCTATGCACTGCGTGACAGCACGATGCTGCTGTTTACGCATTTGTGTGGTTTACGTGTTGGAGAAGTTGCTGCACTGCGCTTTGATGACGTATTAGATGCAAACGACACAGTACGAGACGAAATGACACTTGATGCAGCACGTACCAAGTCAAAACGTGCACGTAAGATATTTCTGCCAAAGCAAATGCAGCGTCAGCTACAAGCATACGTTGGAAGCGTTGCTAAGCGTCCACAGCACGGTTATTTGTTCTCTGCGCAAAAGTGTGCGCGATTTAGTGCAAACACTGCTACACAGCATCTACAACGCTTGTATGCACGTGCTGGAATTGCTGGCGCTACGTCACATAGTGGCAGACGCACTTGGTTAACAACGCTTAGTCAGAAAGGAGTGAGTGTATTTGTGCTAGGCGATATGGCTGGACATGCGAGCATTCAAACAACACAGCGTTACGTAACTGTTAATGATGAGATGAAACGAAACGCTGCTGAGTTGATTTAGAGAACTTCAATAGTGCCATCTTCTCTACGTCTATAGTCAGCTACAGCGTTGGTTAAACGTATTTCGTCATTCAAGTGGTAATACGTCTTTTCAATCTGTGCCACGCTAGTCCCACACATATCTGCTATCTGCCTAAACGTTAATCCACTCATAATGCGTTGCGTAATCATAAAGTGCCGTAGGCTGTAGGGAACTAAGTCACGCACTTCCCTATCAGCAATATCAGCTAATTCAATCATCTTGTGGAAGTGATATAGCAGCGTACGCTTGCTTAGTTCGTTCTCGTTATCCACTGTAAAGACTATTTCGTCAGCAGTTTTAGGTTTAGATATTTCACGCAAGCGTTCAAAGTACTGTCCGTTGCGACACAAGAAGGTACGACTTGTACGTACTTTACTTGTCTCTGCACGAACGTGGATACGTGCTAGCTTTTGTTCTTCGCCATTCACTTTGTGACGTTCAATCTGCACATCACTCCAACGCAACTGTCGCTGTTCGCCAACTCGTAACCCACTGTTAGCTGCGATTAGAACGTAGTGCTGCACGATTTTTCGCACTCTTAGTTCTGCATCATCCAACTTGTTATATTTGGCAGTATAGGTACGCATAGCACGATACAGTGCTTCGTATTCATCGTTAGTCAGGGTTGCACGACGAATAGCTTCATTGCCTTTGTCTAAGCGTGGTAACTTCTTAAAGTCAAAGCCATCGATGTGTGTTTCGCCATTCTTGTGTAGCCACTTCATTAACGCATTAATTGTGCTTTGTTCGTTTTGCACAGTGACTTGTTTAACGTTGCCGTTGGTAGCTTTGTGGCGATGGTAGAAGTAGTTTTCGCAGTCAGTGCGTTCTAGTTCTTTCAGCTTAGCGTCTTTGCCAATGAAGCTAAGAAAGTGCTGTAGATGCGTTGCGATTGTTGTGTGTCGTCCTTTGACTATGTGTCCAAGTTCAACGTCTCGCATACGAAAGCTAAGATACTTCTCCACACCTTCTTTTGTGGTTATGGAGAAGTAGGTTTTGCCTTGCTGTAGATTAGCGTAAATCTCTAAATACGCAGCTTTACCCTTTTCAATTGCAGTAGCTTCACTGCGTGTACGTAGGCTTTTACGTGCGTACTTGTTTTCTTTTGGCAACCACATACGAAACTGCCAATACTCACCTCGCTTGTAGATACAAGCCTCGTCAAATATTGGTATTTCGCCTTCAGCAAAGTGCTGCTTCTTCAGTGCCAAATCTTAGTCTCTGAGTTACTACGAGTTTCAGTAGTCACACGTTTGTGCAACATTTTGTGTAACAGTAAGAAAAAAGACTAAGGAAATCAACGATTGATTTCTGAGTGTGAAAGTAATGTGTAAGTAACTAATTCAATTAAATTAAATACTTACACGTAAATAACTACTCCCACTCAATCGTTCCTGGCGGCTTTGAGGTCACATCATAGGTCACACGATTTACACCTTTGACCTCATTTACAATCCGGGTGGCTGTGCGTGATAGAAAATCATGCGAGAATGGATAGCTATCAGCCGTCATGCCATCGCTCGAAGTGACAGCCCGAAGCGCACAGGCATAGTCATAGGATCTGGCGTCACCCATTACGCCAACGGTTTTAACTGGCAGCAGTACGGCAAAGGCCTGCCAGATCTTATCGTAGAGACCCGCTTTGCGAATCTCGTCGAGATAGACGGCATCTGCCTCGCGGAGGATATTCAGCTTGTCGCGGGTAATCGCGCCTGGAATGCGTATGGCGAGCCCCGGTCCCGGAAACGGATGACGCGAGACCAGAATTTCCGGCAAGCCAAGCTCACGTCCTAGGGCCCGCACCTCGTCCTTGAATAATTCGCGCAATGGTTCGACAAGTTCAAGCACCATGTCTTCGGGAAGGCCTCCAACATTATGGTGCGACTTTATCGTCACCGCGTCACCGCCAGCGGCTGAGATGCTCTCAATCACGTCAGGATAAAGGGTTCCCTGCGCCAGAAACCGAGCCCCATCAATCTTTGCGGCTTCGGCATCGAAAACCTCGATGAAGCTGTTGCCGATGATCTTGCGCTTCTGCTCCGGATCACTGATGCCTTCCAACCGGCCTAGAAACAGCTCTGCCACGTCCTTGTGGATCAGCGGGATATTGTATTGTCCTCCAAAAAGCCTGACTACCTCCTCAGCCTCACCAACCCTCAAAAGGCCATGATCGACAAACACACAGGTCAATTGCTCGCCAATCGCCTCATGGATCAGCGCGGCAGCAACAGATGAATCAACACCGCCAGAAAGGGCACAAATCACCTTGCCATCACCAACCTGCGCACGAATGGCTGCTATCGCCCGCTGCCTATAGGCGGCCATGGACCAGCTACCAGAGCAACCACAGATGCCAATGGCAAAGCGCGACAACAACCGGTCGCCTCCTTCGGTGTGAACAACTTCGGGATGAAACTGAACGCCGTAATAGTGACGTGCCTCATCAGCAACAGCGGCAAAGGGCGCGTTAGCAGATTTTGCCACCACCCGAAATCCATCTGGAAGCGCTGCAACGTGATCACCGTGGCTCATCCAGACAGTATGCTTCGAGGCGGCATCGTCCCACACCCCTTCAAACAATGCCGATGGCTCGATTACCCGCAAATCGGCGCGGCCAAATTCGCGCCTTTTTCCCGGTTCGACGCGTCCGCCAAGCTGCTGGCACATTGTCTGTTGACCATAACAGATGCCGAGCACCGGCACCGCCAGATCAAAAACAATTTGCGGGGCGCGCGGCGTATCCGCCATCGCCACCGATGCCGGCCCACCCGATAAAATGACTCCCCGAGGTTTTGCCGTGCTAATTTTGTCTGCTATCGTAGTGCAGGGCAAAATCTCGGTATAGACACCGGCTTCACGTAGACGCCGTGCAATGAGCTGTGTCACCTGCGAGCCAAAATCAATAATCAGAATTAAATCATTAGTCATTTTGCCTATCCCAGCCTTGTCATTATGAGAATCCCAAAACGGCATCAGCGCAGACGCGCCTGCACTACCGCGATGAAAAAACCATCCGTACTGTCACGCCCGGGAAGCAGTCGCAGCATCCCCCCGGTCAATGGTGGGCAGGCACCGCCTTGTTGCTTGCCAATTGTGTCTCGCCAGATTTTACCAATATCAGCCACCTCCAGTTCTGGCGCTTCCAACAGCAGCCGTTCAATCTGCTGCGCACCCTCACTGGCCAGAACCGAACAGGTGATATATATGATCCGGCCGCCGGGCCTAACCATGGCACGGCCCTTGTCAAGCAATTGCGCCTGCAGGCTGGTGTAGCGGTCAAGATCGTCACTGCTGCACCGCCAGCGGGCATCGACCTGACGTCGCCATGTGCCAGACCCTGAACAGGGCGCATCAATAACCACCCGGTCAAACTTGCGACGCCAGCGTTTGGTCCCCCAACTGTAACCGACATGTTTTCGCTCAATGTTATGAATGCCGGCGCGGCGCATTCGCTCACTGCCGCGTTCTAACCGCTCAGCATCGAAGTCGAGTGCCAGAACACGCCCTTTGTTCTGCATCTGCGCCGCCATAACGAGCGCCTTGCCACCGGCACCGGTGCACATGTCAACAACCTGCATACCTGGCCTTGCGTCACAAAGTAGCGCCGCAATCTGCGATCCCTCATCCTGATACTCAAACAGCCCCTTCTTCCATTCAGGCAAATCCTCGGTACGGGTTCGTTTTTCCAGCCGAAGGCCAATGGGCGAGAGTCTATTGAAATGACATTTGAGACCACGGCCAGCAAATTTTTCCCGCATAACCCGCCTGTCACTGAGTTTTACAGGGTTGATCCGGACATCTGTTGCCGCCTCGCCCTGCAACGCCAACAACTCAGCCTCGGCAGATTCGCCAAGCGCAGCAACAGCATCTGCCATCAAAAAATTAGGCCATTCAAGCGCCACATTACGAGGCATCTCAGGGTGATCCAGCTGACGCTCGGCTAATTGCGCGACAAGCTTCAGCTCATTGGCGCTTAGTGCTACCGCATTATGCTTACCCTCGCCGCCAAACAACGCCATAATTTCCTCTGGCTTCTGCTGGTCAACCAACATCTGTGCAGCGATCGTGATGTTGCGAGCCGTGGCCTCGTACCCAGATTGCTGCAAGTGCCAGAACAGACGCGCCCAAGCCCGATTCACCTGCCAGAATATAGCAGTGATCGCCTGCCGGTCTCTTGAGCCTGCATAGCGTCGCCGCTGCAATCCCTTGCGCAACACATAGCTAGCAAGATGGGTCTCCTCCATCTCGTCGATGATTTCGATCACAGTGGCAAGCCGAGCGGCTGGCGTCATGAGTTCTTCCTTTTGCGGCAACCGCCAACCAACGGTACCAAAAACAATGTCAAAAATGATCGCCGGTTCTTGGTGATCGAAATTTCAGTTGGTCCGAGTCGCCTACATTCCGGGCCTGTAGTTTGGTGCTTCACGCGTTATTGTCACGTCATGGACATGCGACTCCGCTAGGCCAGCCCCAGTAATCCGCAGGAATTGTGCATTGGTCTGCAAGTCAGAAATCGTGGCATTGCCGGTATAACCCATCGCAGCCCGTAAGCCACCCAGCAGCTGATGTAGGACATTTTCCGTGGCACCCTTGTAGGGTACCTGCCCCTCAATGCCCTCCGGCACCAGCTTGAGAGGCTGCGAGATTTCCGCCTGAAAATAGCGATCCGCCGATCCGCGGGCCATGGCACCGGTTGAACCCATACCACGATAGGCCTTGTAGGATCGTCCCTGATGTAGATAGACCTCGCCGGGTGTTTCATCGGTTCCGGCGAGCAGTGAACCAATCATTGCAACATCACCACCAGCAGCGATTGCTTTTGCAAGGTCACCAGAATATTTGATTCCTCCATCAGCAATGACCGGCACGCCCTCGCCATGGCATATTTCTGCTGAATCCATTATCGCCGTCAATTGTGGTACACCGACACCGGCAACCATCCGCGTCGTGCAGATCGATCCCGGACCAATCCCGACCTTAACCGCGTCGGCTCCCGCATCGATCAATGCCTTCGCACCATCAGCGGTGGCAACATTGCCACCAATCACCTGCACCGCATTGGCCAATTTTCGAACTGCTGAGACGGCATTGAGAACACCTTCAGAATGGCCATGCGCAGTATCAACGATAATGACGTCAACACCAGCGTCAATCAATGCCTCGGCACGGGCAAGACCATCGCTGCCAGCGCCTGTCGCGGCCGCAACAAGCAACCGTCCCGCGCCATCCTTTGAGGCGATCGGGTGATTTTTCGCCTTTTCCATGTCCTTGACGGTGATCAGACCTGTACAGCGCCCCTTTGCATCGACCACGACCAGCTTTTCAATCCGGTTTTCATGTAGCAATCTCTTAGCGTCATCCTGCGTTGCCCCGTCGCGTACGGTTACCACTTCGCGTGTCATCAGGTCGCCGACTCTCTGGCCCATGTCACTAGCAAAGCGCACATCTCGGTTGGTCAGGATTCCAACAAGCCTGTGCGGGCCAACGCCAACGCCTTCAACTACCGGAACACCGCTGATATTATGATCCTTCATCATCGCTAGAGCATCGCCCAAGGTCTTGTTTGTGGTGATCGTTAGCGGATTTACGACCATCCCGGATTCAAAACGCTTGACCTTGGCGACCTCGCCGGCCTGTTCCTCAATTGATAGGTTTTTATGAATCACACCCATGCCACCCGCCTGTGCCATGGCAATGGCAAGGCGGTGCTCTGTTACGGTGTCCATTGCAGCTGAGATCAGCGGTATGTTGAGGTCAAGCGACCGCGTCAACCGAGTCTTGACATTGGTATCGGCTGGCAGAAAGGCCGAGCGAGCGGGTTGAAGAAGTACATCGTCGAACGTCAGTGCTTCGCGGATTTTCATGGGACGCCTTTCGTCACGCAGGCCCGCCGGGACCCTCTGTTCAGTGGCTCCGCATTATATCCAAGCATGGTTTCGAATCATAGCCCCTAAATCGGGCGAAAACCTCTCCCATCATCCGTCTTTTCCGACCCTGCATCATCGTCATTCAGCGCCAATTTTTCACCGATATTACTAAGGCCGTCACCATGAAAACCTGTTGCCAGCACATAGCTTTCAACGGATTCCTGCCGACTTGCGGTAGGCTTTACATGACGCACTGTGGTAAAATTGCGCTTCATGACGTCGAGGACGCTGCGCTCAGCACCACCACGAAAACATTTCGCTAGGAAGAACCCATCCTTTTTCAGAATTTCCAGCGCAAAATCCAGCGCCGCCTCCAGCAGCGCGGTGGTTCGGAGATGGTCTGTTAGCCGGTGACCCGTCGTGGCGGCCGCCAAATCGCTCAACACCCCGTCAGCAGCTCCGCCAACAGCCTCACGGACTCGGACCAACATGGCATTATCCATTATGTCGCCAACAAAAATATCGGCATCAAGAATGATTTCTGTTTCAAGCAGGTCAATGCCAACGAGGCGGGCCAAACCCTGCCCAAGTCTGGTTCGCATTGAGGCCACCTGCATCCAGCCACCGGGCGCGCAGCCAAGATCAACAATGGCCATGCCGGGCTGAAACAGTCTGAAACGGTCATCAATCTGTTCAAGTTTCAGCGCCGCGCGCGAACGAAATCCACGGGACTTTGCCTCAGCAACGAAAGGGTCATTAAGCTGACGCGCCAGCCAGCGTTGTGACGACACCTTGCGGCCGCGCATCTTTTTTGGTTGCCGCGTGAGACCGGCCTTGCCGCGATAGCTGCGCCCCGATCGCCCCTTTTTACCATCCGACCGGCCATTACCTTTACCATTACCTATCATCGTACTCAAAACCTTTCAGATGGGTACCGCCCGCGACGGCATATCTTTTGCTTAACAAATGGAGTAATACCAGGTTCTTGACCAAGGCGGCAAAAACATTGCGTCCAGCCATTTTATTTCTTCTTATGCTTTGCAAGATGCTGCAATTCCGAGGCCCCAAATCCAAAATGGCGATAGCATCCGAAAAGACAGGGGATAGGGGACCGAAAAACGAGTTGGTACTTGGCTGGGCCTATCATCACTGGCAAAATATCAAGATGGCGACGCCAATTGTCATTGGCGCGCTGTCGGTTATTGGCATTTCGACGGCAGACATTATCGCCATGGGCTGGATCGATAGCATCAATCTGGCGGCGGGCTCCCTTGCCCAGCGTTACTATCAGCCAGTCTATTTCTTTGCACTAGGAATGACATTACCAGTTGGCGCACTAATTGCCCAAGCGCTGGGCGCGCGGGATGACCGCCAGATCCGACGCGCACTACGGCAGGGGCTAGTAGTCGGAGTTGCCATTGGCATCCTTTTTGCGCCGATTGTGGTTGCCGGTCCAACAATCCTTGTCTGGCTGGGGCAGGACCCGGACTTGTCCTACATGGCGACTGATTTCCTTATTTGGACAGCAATAGGCCTGCCCTTCAATTTTATCTTCTTTGCGCTAAGGCAATACATCGTGGCGCATCAGCGGCCGCTACCGCAGGTTATCGCTACACTGCTGGGACTTGGCTTCAACATCGTCGGCAATTATGCCTTTATTCACGGTGTTAGCCCAGTGCCCGCAATGGGTTTGGCCGGAATCGCACTGGCAACCAGCCTCACGTGGCTGCTGGTCAGCCTCGGGCTGATGATCTATATCGCCACCTCGGAGCCGTATAAATCGTCCAAACCCTTTCAGCGGCTTTGGGTCATGGATTTGCAGATCACCCACCGGATCGCAAAATTGGGCTTTCCCATCGGGCTGACAATCGTTGCCGAAAGCGGGATGTTCATCGCTATTGGCTTGATCATTGGGCTGTTTGGTACTGCCGGGCTTGCGGCCAGTGCGATTGCCAACCAGATTGCCACGGTGGCTTTCATGGTGCCAATTGCATTGGGGCAGGCAGGAACAATCCGCGTCGCCCACTATGCCGGCAGGCTGGACAGACAGAATCTGGGAAGAAGCGCACATTCAGTGATGCTAATCGGCATTCTTGTGACATCGGTCACCATGGCAATACTGTTAATCTGGCCAGATTCGCTTGTTAAAATCTATCTCAATCAGGACGACCCGCTGCTAGAAGAGGTTATCGCGCTGGCCGTACCAATGGTTTTGATTGCCGCCCTGTTTCAGATCCCAGACGGAATGCAGGGTATCGCCAATTCGGTTCTGCGTGGGTTGAATGACACCCGCATCCCGGCCCTAATGGCCATCGGCAGTTTCTGGCTTTTTGGCGTTGGCGGCGGATCCTTGATGGGCTTTACCTTTGAATTGGGGCCTGTTGGCGTCTGGGCTGGCCTGTTAGTTGGCCTTGCCGCCTCGGCGCTGACGCTGACATGGCGGATGCAGCGTGGTCTTGATAGAATAATGGCAGGAGGAAGGATACTATCGGGATGATCTGGTTGTATGTCTGCCGAGCTTAGCTATGCTCGTATGATGAACAGTGATCCAGCGCACATCGAAATCACACGTTTGTGCCCCGGTCTGCCTGTCTTCTCGTCAGATCTGCAGCCGGTCTATGCCGATCTTTTGTCCTGGGCAGACACTGTTCTTTTTGAGGCCGGGTGTAGCTTTTCAGCGGAAGCGCTTGCAGCCATGCTGGTGCATTCGCGCCATCTCCAAACGCTGGCACGGCGGCAACAGCACGCCATTGTGCCAATCCTTCAGGGAGAGGGAGGCGCAGTCGTCACCGCCGCCTGTGAAGAGCTGAGAGCCGCAGCGCCAACAATCAGGGATGATACCGCTATGATGTGGGCCATCCGCCAGCTTCGCCAGCGCAGTGCGCTCTCAGTCGCCCTGTCTGATCTTGCGGCAAAGGCAGATGTTTCAACGCAGATGCAATGGCTTAGCAGCGCCGCCGAGGCCGCGGTTAGCGCGACAGTTCGTTACCTATTTGACCGAGCGGCAAGACGTGGCCAATGCTCTCCACTCAATGAGGATATGACAGATTGTGGCTGGATTGTCCTTGCGCTAGGCAAATTGGGGGCGTCAGAACTTAATTACTCATCCGACATTGACCTGATCATTCTTCACGACCCTGACAGCACGCCGTTGTTAGCCAAAGATAAGACACAGCAATTTTACGTGGAACAGACACGCGCCCTTGTTAGACTGCTATCGCAGAATACGGGGGATGGCATTGGCTGGCGGGTTGATCTGCGCCTGCGCCCGGACCCGGGAGCGACAGCTGTTAGCATCCAAATCGGCGCGGCACTTGGCTATTATGAGTCGATTGCCCGCACTTGGGAGAGAGCAGCCTTCATCCGGGCCAGGCCAATCGCTGGCGATCTCGCGCTTGGCAGCGCCTTTCTCGCAGACATTCAGCCTTTCATCTGGCGACGGACATTGGATTACACTGTTATGCACGACATGAATTCGATGCTGCGCCGGCCGGTGCAGAGACCCGGTTGGCATGGCTACAATCTGAAAACCGGCAAGAATGGTATTCGTCAGATTGAATTCTTTGTTCATGTCCTGCAACTGGTCGCAGGGGGCCGTGTTCCTGCCATCCGTCAGGTCCGCACAGTTTCTGCCCTTCAGGCGCTGGCTGATGAAGACTGGATCAGCCCGGACCAAGCGCGCAATCTGACGGATCTCTATTACGCCATCCGCCGCGTTGAACATCGCTTGCAGATGCTTAGCGACGCCCAGACACATTCATTGCCACGTAGCGAGGCCGAACTGAACCAATTCGTCCAGTTCCTCGGCCATCAAAACAGTGATAGCTTCCTTGCCGTGCTTGCAAGCTTGATGCGTGCTATTGAGGCTAACACCACGCACAAACTTCTCGAGGGCGCCGAGCAAACCAGCATCGCCAGCGAGAGCGATGGTGGGAATCTGCTACTTGATAACACTGAACAGCTTATGCAATGGCTCGCTGAGCATAGATTCCAACGGCCACGTGATGTCTGTGCCACGCTGGATGGCTGGATGGCTGGCCGAATTGCCGCCACAAGAGGGGAAAGGGCACGTTTTCTGCTGAACCGGCTAATGCCAACCATTCTCGGCCATCTGGCACGCGGCACCTCGCCAGATGACCAATTCGCCGCGTTAGCCCAATTCACCGAGACGCTGCCGGCAAGCGTCCAGATCTTCTCACTTCTCGACCATAACCCGCAGTTGACAAAATTACTTTGTGACATGTTGGTTCTCTCGCCGCGAATGGCATCATATCTGCGCCGTAACCCAGCTTTATTTGATCTTGTCCTGTTGGGCGATTTCTTCGACCCTTTGCCCGATGCCGCCACTTTGGCAGAGCAGATGGAGGCCGCCATCGCCGATTTGTCTGTTGAGGAAACGCTTGACACGATAAAGCGTCGGGCACGCGAATGGCGTTTCCAATGCGAGATTCAGGCGCTGAGCCGCATTCTTCACCCAGCTGATCTTGGTCACGCGCTGAGCATAATCGCCGATGTTGTCGTTCGTGCCGTATATCAACTGGCCATAAAGGACATGGAGCGCCGACATGGCAGGATTGATGGTCAGAGCGCAATTCTGGCGCTCGGTCGACTCGGTACTAGAGCCTTAACAGCGCATTCAGATCTGGATCTTGTAGTCGTCTTTCAAGCGGGGACAAACAACCAGTCAACGGGTGATCGTCCGCTAGGACCACAGGCCTATTTCACCCGTCTGACCCAGACCTTTGTCAACTGGCTGAGCCGACCAACCGCCGAGGGCAGCCTGTATGAAGTGGACATGCGCCTGCGTCCGGATGGTGATAAGGGAGCCATCGCCGTTGGTCTTGAACGATTCACTGAGTATTACAAAAAAGACGCTTGGGTATGGGAAAAGCTAGCGCTTGCCAAAGGGCGGATTATCACGGAACCGGCGCAGACACCGGTCATAGTTACAGCACTCACCGAGGCCATTCACGAAATAACGCAGCATCCAATCCATCTGCCAATTGTCGGCAATGCAGTTCGTGATATGCGGCGACGCCTTCGCGAAGCCTATGGAAGCGCACCAGCACTGCAACTGAGAAAACTACCCGGTGGGATGGCCGAACTCGATCTTCTGGTGCAGGGATTGCGCCTTATCCATGCCGACCTTTTTGCAGGTGCAGGTCAAGGCCAGATCGAAATTATCTCCACACTTGCGTGCTATGAACGCATAAGCCAGACCGATGCTGCCAACTTGGAAAGGGCAAGCCAGCTATTCAGCAATGTCTATGCCAGCTTGCGCCTGTGCGTTGGCGCGGTTGGGCAGAATGCCGCTGATTTTAATACTGCCGTTGTCCAGTTCATTGCCCACAACAATAACGTCACTGACGAGTCGCAGCTAGTCGCCATGCTGGAATGCGAACGTGAGACGGTCGTTTCTGTTTTTGAGGTAACTTTTCCAACGTGGATCAAGTCAGACGGGTCCTCTAGCAAAACATGATCCAGAAAAATTAACTTTGTCTTCAAAACGACTAAAGTTTGTTGAATGCAAGACAGACGGCAGGCTTCGCCAAGCCGTATCGAAACGTGTTTCTTCTGTTTTTTCAGGACACCCAACAATCCGGTTATCACCCGTCTTGTGAACACCGCTTTTTGGGGTTTTTTGGAGTTGGATATCGGCCATGCTGAGATCTGCTGCTACTTTATGGACCCTGTTTTTTGGCCTGTTGCTGATCATGGCAGGAAATGGCCTGCAAATGGTCCTGTTGGGGATTCGCTCATCCGATGCCGGCTTCAGCAATGTCGCAACGGGCCTGATCATGGCTGGCTATTATCTGGGCCTTTTTTTGGGGTCGCTCAGCATACCACATATTCTCAACAATGTTGGCCATGTACGTGTGTTTGGAGCAATGTCGGCAATTGCCTCTGCAACGGTTTTGGTGCATGCGGTGATCGTTGACGCCTACATCTGGGCACTCATGCGAATTCTAACAGGGTTTAGCTTTGCCGGCATGTATATCGTCTGCGAAAGCTGGCTGAATGATGAATCAACTAACGAGACACGGGGGCAAATACTATCCCTGTATATGATTGTCACAATGGCAGGTGTCGCCGGTGGTCAGCTGATGATCTCGCTGGGTAGCGACACCGGGGTTGAGCTGTTCCTGCTGGCGTCTGTTCTGGTCTCTTTGGCCGTTGTGCCAATCCTGATCACAGTGGGCAAGACACCGGAATTTTCAGCGCCCGAACGCATCAGTCTGCGCCGAATCTTCCAAATTTCTCCGCTTTCTGTTATCGGCCTTACGTTTAACGGAATGTCGATCGCAATGGTCTTCGGCATGGGCGCGGTCTATGGCAAGTCAATTGGCATGAGCAGTAGCGAGATTAGTTATTTCATGACAGCCCCGGTGATCGGCGCGATGCTGCTGCAATATCCGGTTGGCCGGCTGTCAGACCGATTTGACAGGCGCGTCGTCATTCTAAGCGTTTCGGCAATGGCTGCCGGCACATTGCTCTTAGCTTGGCACCTCGGGCTAGGTCAATTTACTCTCCTGCTCATTTGTATGTTTGTTTTTGGCGGATTTCTATTTCCTATGTATTCACTGTGCATCGCCCATGCGAACGATTTTCTAACACCCTCCCAGATGGTTGCGGTTGCCTCTGGATTGGTGATGATGAGTGGCGCGGGTGCAGTTATCGGATCACCACTTGCAGCACTGTCACTCGAATATCTTGGCGTCAGCAGTTTCTTTCCGCTTCTGGCAACAACACAAATTGCCACGGCGATATTCGTTGTCATACGCATGACACGGCGGCGCGCAATTCCAACTGTAGCGCAAGGCCCCTTTGTTGCCATTCCCGAGGTCTCAACTGCCGTGGCCGCCAACTTAAACCCCGAGGCTGAATGGGTGATGTCGGACGAGGAAGCAGGCGGTGTCGGAGATCCTTTCAAGGGCAACCCCTACGTCAACTAGTGCACATCCCTCGCTTATTTTCGCAAGCTCGCCCGATCAATCCGGCTTTGGAAACAATTATTCTGTACTAAAAGTGTAAGGGGAAAGGCAGCTTATCCATCATACAAAAGGTCGTTGCCAACTGATGACCACTGCAATTTTAGTGTATAGCAAATGGGTATCAATTGAATTAGGTTTTTCTTATGCGCTTGAAAATCAGAATACGTCTGCTGTTCGGACTCGCACTGGTAATGCCGTATGGTACACAAGCGATGGAGACAACAACCGCCCCGTTTGCCCTATCCGGGCAGATTGAGGTGACACGAGTCGTCGATGGTGATTCCCTCCGCAGCGGCAAGCTTAAAATTCGTCTATTCGGAATCGATGCCCCAGAACTCAATCAGAAGTGCGAGGCTGATGATGGCTCATCCTGGCCCTGCGGGCTTGCCGCGCAGGACGCAATGCGTGACCTTGCCAGCTCAGCCCCACAGCTCAGCTGTCATCTGCGCGATGTTGACCGATATGGGCGGCTTGTCATGCAGTGTTTTGCCAATGGTTACGATATTGCGGGTGCGCTGGTGGACCAGGGCCTAGCTCTTGCCTACCGCGATTTTTCAACCGCCTATGTGTATAATGAAACACGCGCCGCGGCAGCAAAGCGTGGCTTATGGCAGGGACATTTCAGCTCGCCATGGGAATGGCGCAGGAAATGATTCCAGCAAGAAGATGAAATCAGCAATATTTGCCAAAAAGCTGGAAAAGCGCCTGACAAGCCCCGGGTGATTTGGCATATTGCAAATATAAAATCCGGACAAAACGGAGCCACAACATGGCTGATGAAGATCGCATTACCATTATCGCCGAGAGTTTCGAGGCGGCAGCGCTTGAGTTTCACCGGCGCAATCTGGCGTCTGAGGGCTATCGCATGGCAGGGCCGATCTCCATGCAACGCTTCGAGTTAATGAATGGCCCAAAACGCGAACATCTGTTCGATGGCAACCCGATGTTCGCAGTGACCTTCGCAAAGGATGGATCGTAAAAAGGTATGGCCTGGTATCTTTGCGAGCGGATCCAATCGATGGGATTAGATGGCTGCAGGTTTGCACAGAGCTTCCATATGCGCTTAGAGCAGGCCAAGCTCTCTAAGTTCCGCTTCCATCTCGATCGGCATGGCATCGCTAGTACTTGCTCGGGCAGGAGTGTCAGCTGGTGCGTCCTTTGACTCAAGATATCGCCAACCCTGAAAAATTCGCACCTGCAGCGGTTCGACCGCAATCAGGCTCGGGGCCAGTACAATGCCGCAGGCGGGACGCCCATCAGCACGCTGCATCGCACGTAGCTCTGTGATCGGCTGGCGGGCGCACATCACGCCCTTGATCACCCAGAAAATGGAACCACCATCAAGCACCTCCCGCGCGCGGCGCGGCGTATTACGCGTCAGATGGATCAGTTCCATTCCCGCGGCGAGGCGTGCTGCCTGCCATTCCCGTAGACTGGCGAGCGAGGCTGAACCAACAGACAGTTTTTTCAGGTGAACAGTCATGGATCCCACCATTACACATTCGGCAGCAAATGTGCAGCTGATCGGGTCAAAAAAAGAGGGCTAAAATATTCAGCCGTACCATTGCGCAGAGCTAGACCAGATAGAGTGCCGCAAACCCCAAAAAAACAAAGAACCCGACGACATTAGTAATTGCGGAGATGAAGACGCTTGACGCCACCGCAGGATCTGCACCAAGACTCACCAGCCCGAGCGGCACTAGCGTTCCACAAAGGCCAGCAGTCATCATATTGGCGAACATCGCCGCAGCCATCACCGCCGCAATATCGGCATTGTTGAACCAAAGAAATGCTATTGTCGCGGAAAGCATCGCAAAAACCACACCGTTAAGCGCGGCAACCAGCAGTTCGCGCCGAACAAAGGCCATCGCTGTATTTCGGTCCAACTGGCGAAGGGCAATGGCCCGAACTGCGACCGTTACGGTCTGGGTGGCGGCATTGCCTCCCATCGAGGCAACAATCGGCATCAAAATGGCAAGTGCCACGAGCTGTTCAATGGTCGAGCCGAACAGACCAATTACCGCGGAGGCGATAATCGCCGTAAACAGATTGATTAATAGCCATGAGGACCGACCCTGCAGCGTGTCCCATAGGCTTGAGCGGATATTTGCCTCGCCGACACCAGCCAGCGCCATCAAGTCCTCCTCCGCTTCCGCGTCGATCGCATCAATGATGTCGTCAATAGTAATCATGCCGACCAGACGATCATAATCATCAACCACACCTGCGCAGAACATGCCGTAGCGGCGGAACAAGATCGAAACATCTTCCTGATCCATATTCACCGGAATCTTTCGGAAATCGGTTTCCATAATCTCCGAGATACGACATGGACGCTGCGCGCGCAACAGCTTGCTGAGTCGCACCTCACCCACCATGTTGTGTGCCGCATCGACAACAAAAATTAGATAAAATTCCTCGATGTCAATATCCAAGGATCGCAGAAAATCTATTGTCTGGCTGACGGTCCAAAAGGTCCTTACCGTGACAATTTCACGCTCCATAATTCGTCCAGCGGAATCCTCCGGGAAGGACAGCCCCTCCTCGACCAGAGCCCTCTCCTCAGCAGGCAGCGCTGCCAGCACATCTTCAATATCGTCCTGTTCCAGCCGCTTAACAATATTAATCGCATCATCTGTTGGCAGATCAGGCAGCTGGCGCGTCAGTGCCGCCACGCCCATGACGTCAAAAATTTCCTTACACGTTTCCTCGTCAAGATAGGACAGCATTTCGACATCGAGGTCATCACCGAGCATCCGCACCAACTTCCCAGCCTTTCGCGGTGGCAGACGTTTAAAAAGATCAGCTTGGTCGGCAGGGTGCAGTGGCGCAACTAGTGCCCGTGCGCGGCTCTCTGAGTGGCTGTCAACAGCAGCCACAATTGCAACCTCAACCTTTGGCGTAAGGCCATAAAGTGACGTCAGTCGGTCTTTCACCTCATACTTACGCTCACCGTGATCATTGTAGTCTGCTAAACCTGCCACTATCAGCTCCTTTAGGGCCGTCTGGACGTCAAAAGCCAGCCCAGACATAGTCTTTACCGTAGCAGAGTACACAGGTGAAGAGACCCAAACCGTCGGTTGTGGAAACCAAGCGTGATTAAATTATCCAAGGCAACATCACAATGGCAATGAAATATTATTTCATGAAAATTCCACCTAGGTGCCATTTCATTGAAAGGCTGGCACAGCAATCATTGTTTCAATCCTAGGTCATAAAGACCAATTCGCCGCATTGGCCCATCAAACCTAACATCATGGCCAACCGGTGGGTGCGCCCGCTGTGAGCACTCCATGCGCTCACAGACAGCACAGCCAATACCGATTGGATCAAAGGTCGATCCCTTGATCTGAGCCAGCTGGTCGGCATAAACAAGATCGCGGGCATGGTGCATCTCACAGCCAAGCGCTACGGCAAACTCCGGTGCTGGCTCATCTGGCCGCGACCAAATACGTGGCACGGTGCGGGCGATCGTGAAGAATTTCTGGCCATTTGGCAATTCGGCTGCCTGAAAGAGTAACTGCTCGGGCGTGCGAAAAGCCTTGTGTATATTCCATTTCGGGCAGGTGCCGCCATGTTTGGCAAACTGCATTCCGCCTGCGGCAAGCCGTTTCGATATATTGCCCGCATCATCAACCCTGACAAAGAAGAAGGGAATGCCCCGCGCCGTTGGCGCATTCAGACTGGTCAGGCGGTGACAGACCTGCTCAAAGCTAGCACCAAACCGCCTTCCAAGCAGATCAAGGTCATAGCGTAGTTCCTTTGCCGCCTCTAGAAAAGGTTCATAGGGCATCATCACGGCTGCAGCAAAATAACCAGCCAATGTCATCCTTAGCAACGAACGGCAAGCCGCGTCCTCTATGCCATGCCGGGCGCATTCGACGTCAAGCTGCTCTGCCTGTGTTACAAGCGCCAATTGGACAAGCAGATGAAACTGCCGCTGCGGTCGGCGGAGCGCTTCACTAAGCAGAATTTCCCGGCGGTGCTGATCATAACGGCGCAACTGCGACCCCATCACCGCAACTGGGATTATCCGTACACGCAGTCCAAGAATTTCATCAGCATAGCCGACAAGGCTTTCCATCAGAGCGTCAGGATGCCCCGCTACACCAACCATCACATTCGCGTGAAAGACTTCCGCAGCCTCCTCGATGATCGCAAAATAGTTGTTCGCCTGCTGCAATACATCACGGATCCGCTCAACAGGGTTGTTCGTCTCGACACCACCGCGCCCATCACCGGCGGCAACCTCGAGTTCGGCACGCACCTTGCGATAGGCCTCAAACAGATTGATCACCCCGCGCGCTGCGGCTGGTGCCGCTGTGATCAGGTCCTGCAACTCACGCCGCGAAATACGCTCGCCTGCAAGGACTGGGTCAGCAAAGACTTCAGTCAGTTCGGTGGACAGCGCCGCGCTGTCATCCTCAGCAAATTCCTTCAGGTCAATGTCAAACGCACTGCCAAGGCGCAAAAGCAGACTGACAGTTAATGGGCGTTGATTATGCTCAAGCAGATTCAGATAAGACGGGCTGATGTCGAGGGTTTCCGCCATCGCCGTCTGTGAAAGATCGATCGATTGACGAAAGCGGCGCAATTTATGCCCGACAAGTATTTTTTCCTTCATATCTCTTCCCCTCAACCTCGGCCATCCGGAACGCAAGCCAACAATAAGCGAGTATGTCCAGGTTACGAATTTGTACGAATTGTAAAAATATAAAAAATGTAAAATTTAAAATTGAAAATGTAAAGTTTTTACTATTTTCATTTTTGCACTATTTTCCTCGCCTGAAACTTCGAGCTGGGCTAGCGATAGTCCTGAAATGTGGCGCGTCGGGCCACTTTTATGATCGAAACTATGCATGAAGGATCGGGGCTATGAAAAGCAGACCAGATGAGAGAAAAGCTTTCGAAGAATTTACCGGTGCAAAGGCCGGACGGTTTGACGGTGTCGCACGCGACTATTCAATGGAGGATGTAAAAAAGCTGACTGGGTCGGTACGAATTGAACACTCCCTAGCCCGGCATGGTGCAAATAAACTATGGGACCGCTTGCACACCGAAGATTACGTGCACTCACTCGGTGCTATGTCGGGAAACCAGGCGATGCAGATGGTGCGGGCAGGCCTGAAAGCTATCTATCTGTCAGGCTGGCAGGTTGCCGCTGACGCTAATACCGCTGGTGCCATGTATCCCGACCAGTCACTCTACCCGTCCAATTCTGGGCCTGAACTGGCACGCAAAATAAACCGCACATTGCAGCGCGCCGATCAAATTCAGACGCTTGAAGGATCAGGCGAAATCGACTGGTTTGCGCCTATTGTAGCAGATGCCGAAGCTGGCTTTGGTGGTGCACTGAATGCTTTTGAGCTGACCCGCAGCTTTATCGAAGCGGGTGCTGCCGGCGTGCATTTTGAGGACCAGCTGGCGTCCGAAAAGAAATGCGGTCATATGGGTGGTAAGGTTTTGATTCCAGTGCAGCAGCATATCGCCAACCTCAATGCGGCGCGTCTAGCTGCCGACACTGCCGGCGTGCCCACAATAGTCGTCGCTCGTACCGACGCCGAGAGCGCAAAGCTGATCACATCTGACATCGATGAACGTGATCACCGCTTCCTAACCGGAGACAGGACTGAAGAAGGTTTCTTTCGCCTCGATCCAAAGGATGCGTTCGAGCGCTGTGTTGTCCGTGGCAACGCCTTTGCCGAATATGCCGATCTTCTGTGGATGGAAACATCAACCCCCAACCTCGATCAGGCAAAACGCTTTGCCGAAGCAATCCACAGGGAACATCCGAACCAGATGCTGGCTTATAACTGCTCGCCAAGTTTCAACTGGTCTGCCAACCTGTCACAGGACGACATCGCCCGCTTTCAGCGTGAGATTGGTGCAATGGGGTATAAATACCAATTCATCACACTCGCTGGTTTCCACTCGATGAACTACTCAATGTTCGAGCTCGCCTCTGGCTATCGTGACCGGGGCATGGCCGCTTATTGCGAATTGCAGAATGCCGAGTTTGACGCCGAGGATCGTGGTTACACTGCAACCCGCCATCAGCGCGAGGTTGGTGCCGGCTGGTTTGATGCCATCTCTATTGCCGTTAAGGGGGGGCAATCTGCAACAACTGCGATGGATGACTCAACCGAGAACGCACAGTTTCAAGCGGAGGAAAAGCTGGTGGCAGCCGAATAACAAAGAAAAGTTCAGTTCCTTCTCAGATAAAAGGATGTTGCCTAAAGGCCTGGAGGAGAGCACCTTGCACCATCACTGAACGGACCTCGAGAACCAGGAGGGGTTTTTGGTTTTCCCCTTTCGGTTTTTTTCATGCTAACGTGGCTTATTCATGGTAGCGCGATGACAATCGCTAAGTCGCCTAAATTTGTTCCAGTCGATGGCACTCTCAAAAGCTGGTCATGCGCTGCGAGGTAGTGATAACTGTTATGGCTTGCCAATGCCCGCGTCGCGGCCAGCTGATCGAAGAATGAGTTGGAGTCAATAATTGCACCGGCTGCGTCCGTAGGGCCATCGCGCCCATCAGTTCCACCAGCCAGAATTAGCCACTGCGCCGGCGGCTGCACCATAGCGGCCATTTCATCGGCAAAGGCAAGCGCCAGCTCCTGTGATCGGCCACCCTTGCCTCCCGACAAACTACCAAGCGTCACTGTTGTCTCACCGCCTGTAACACCATAGGCCATCCGCCCATGATGGTTTACTTGGGCAGTGATGCGCTTAGCCAGTTCGCGGCCACACTCAGAAGCCTCACCGGCGAGCAGACCCAAAGTCTCACCAGCGCTGTCAAACGCCGTCACCAGACTCCTAACGGCGGCATCCTGACACAGCGCGTTGCTGGCCAAGATCTGGCTTGTAACATGAGCGATATCAGCGTCACCGGGCCGAGCCGGTTGCTCAGCGGACCCCCCACGCAACGCCTCGACATGGCGCGCGACAAAATCCAGTTTGTCAAGACCGGCATCGACAATTAGTGAGACCGCCGCCTCAAGCGGCACTGGATCGCCAACCGCCGGACCGCTCGCAATGGACTCAAGCCTGTCTTCCGGCACATCCGATAGCAGAAATTGGGTGATTTTTGCTGGATAAACGAGTCTGGCAAGCCGCCCACCCTTCAGAGTGGAGAATAGCCGTCTAATTGCATTCATCTGGTGGATATCCATCCCACTGGCAAGCAACGCCTCATTGAGCTGTTGCTTTTCCGCAAGAGAAACGCCCGATACAGGGGCTGGTAACAAGGCTGAGCCACCACCGCTGATTAGCAGCAGAAGGTGATCATCAGCCGTCAGGCCTTTAGCCATTTGCGTGACAGCCAAAGTAGCTGCCAGCCCTCGTTCATCGGGAACAGGATGAGCGCTAGCGTGACAGTCCATACCATCGATAACCACGAAATTCTCATCATTCGTGACGATAATACCAGGAACATTTGGACCAATTGCACGGGAACCGCGAGCGGCAATCGCCATCGCCGTTGCCGCCTTGCCGATGGCAATGATCGCTGTCACCGGGGCGGTGAGTTTTGCCACCGCATCGCCAGTCAGACTGGCTGGGTGCCCAGCATCAAGCGCAGCGGTAAATGCAGAACGGGCTTTCTTGTGCCAGCCCTGCAGATCGTCAGGCTTCCAAGACATCATGTTACCGGGTCGATCAAATCCTGTCCGGCGGCAAACGCGCAGGCATTTTCCACCACCTTCAGTCCCATTGCCGTGCGGCTCTCGACAGTTGCCGAACCCAAATGCGGCAAGAGGACGGTGTTACGGGCGCCAAGAATGGCTGGATTGATCTCTGGCTCACCCTGATAAACATCCAATCCAGCGCCGCCAATGGCTCCTGCATTCAGGGCTGCAACAAGAGCCGCCTCATCAACAATGTCGCCACGGGCGGTGTTAATGACATAGGCACCTTCATGCAGTGCCGCAAGCGCTTCAGCACCCAAAATCTGAAAGGTATCAGGGCTGGCGGCACAATGCAGGCTGACAAAATCACTACCGGCACACACTTCGGCAACACTACCCATCTGCAACGCCTTAATATCGTCGACATCATTGACAGGGGAACGGTTGTAAAAACAAATCTGCATGCCAAAGCCAAAATGCGCCCGTCGGGCAACCGCCTTGCCAATCCGGCCCATCCCGACAATGCCAAGCCGTTTGCCGGTCATCGCCCTGCCAACCAGATGGGTCGGCCTCCAACCACCCCACTCACCGGCGCGAAGCTCACGCTCGCCTTCACCGGCACGGCGGCAGAGCATGAGCATCAGCGTCAGGGTCAAATCCGCCGTTGCATCTGTCAGCACACCAGGTGTGTTGCTAACCGGTATCGTCTGCGTCGCGGCCGCAGCCAGATCAATATGGTTGACCCCAACACCATAATTGGCAATGAGCCGGCAGCGCCCCTTTGCACCGGCTGCGATGATATCGGAGTCGATTCTGTCAGACACAGTCGGTGCGGCTATATCATGGCTGGCAAACCCCTCAATCAAAGCCGCTTTGTCAAGCGGCGCATCTGATTTATTGAAGGTCGGTTCAAAATGGGCGCGCAATGCGTTTTCGGCGGCGTCCGGCCACCGGCGCGTCACAAAAATTTTCAGTTTTTCATTTTTCATAAGATATCAATCCCAAATTTTCAACATCAGGTTCAGCTCTTGTAATGACCTAGACAAGCAAGAAGTCGAATAGACAAAGGGAGCATCGTCAAAAACGATGCTCCGCTTTTGTTTTCATGGCGATAAATCAGCCAGGGATTTTTCCGTTTACACCTTCGACATAATAGTTCATGTCGTTCCAGAGATTACCATCGTGATAGGTCTCTCCAGCCTTAAGAATAACATTGCCCTGATTGTCGTTGAAAGGACCGGTGAAGATATTGTAGCCACCCTTTATCTTGGCTTCCGCTGCCTCGGCAGCCGCCTTGACCTCAGCCGGCATGTTCTCAAATTCGGTAAGAGTTAGATAGTCATCAGCCATACCAAGCCAGGTATTGCCAGCCCAATGGTCTGGACCTTCGCCCGTTGACCATGAACCATCCATCATCTGCTCGATCTTGGAAATGTAATATGGCGACCAGTTGTTGACCGAACTGAACAACTGCGCCTTCGGTGCAAATGCCTTCATGTCACTTGACTGGCCAAAACCATGTACGCCGGCTTTCTCGGCTGTCTGCAGCATTGCAGGGCTATCAGTGTGCTGGGCCAGAATGTCCGCCCCCTCGGCAATATGCACCTTGGCAGCATCAGCTTCCTTAACAGGATCATACCAGCTGTTCACCCAGATGATTGACATTTCGGCATCTGGATTAACCGAACGCATGCCAAGTGCGAAGGCGTTGATGCCCTGAATAACTTCCGGAATCGGAAAAGAAGCAAGATAACCAATCTTGTTACTCTTCGTCATCATACCGGCAACAACACCTTGCACATATCGGCCCTCATAGAAACGAATATTACCGGTTGCCATGTTACCAGACCGCTTGTAGCCGGTGATGTGCTCAAATTTTACATCAGGAAACTCTTTCGACACCCTAAGCGTTGGGTCCATATAACCGAATGAGGTGGTGAAGATGATCTTGTTGCCTTGACGCGCCAGTTCACGGATCACGCGCGCGGCATCTGGGCCTTCGGGAACATTCTCCACATAGGAGGTCTCGACCTTGTTACCAAAATGCTTATTGACCTCTAGACGGGCCACCTCATGGGCATAGGTCCAGCCATGGTCGCCAGGGTTCGTAAGATATACAAAACCAACTTTGACTGGGTCTGCGACAGCAGCACTGATGCCGCCAACTAAGGCAAAAGCACTTGCCATCATTGTGGTAAGAAACTTCTTCATGTGATTATCCTCTCCTTTATCTAGTCACAAAAATACGCTTATTTTTCAGTATGAAAAATCCGCCCCAAGCATGCTGGCGAATTGGCCAATGCAAATTCCCTGTTACGCGAGATCAACACCAGAACGATGATCGTCGCGAGATAAGGCAGCATCGACAGGAACTGTGATGGAATTGTCCATCCCCGCGCCTGTCCGGCAAGCTGCATAATGGTGATGCCACCAAAGACAAAGGCACCACCCAACACCCTCCAAGGCCGCCATGATGCAAAGACAACAAGCGCCAGGGCGATCCAGCCACGCCCAGCGGTCATTCCCTCCGCCCAGTGCGGCGTTAACACTAGCGGCAGATATGCACCACCAAGACCTGCCATCATGCCACCAAATATGACCGCCAGCAAGCGTACACCAAGAACCGAATAGCCAAGAGCATGCGCGCTGTCGTGATTGTCACCAACAGCCCTAATGATCAGACCGATGCGGGTTGCGTTCAGCACCCATGCGCACAAACCAACCATGATCACAGCAATATAAAACATGATGTCATGCTGAAACATTACTATCCCGAAAAAGGGAATTTCGGCAAGTAGCGGTATATTTATCTGCGGCAACCCGTCAATGGCCTGCCCCACCAATGGCGCCCCAATAAGACCGGACAACCCTGTTCCAAAGATTGTCAAGGCAAGCCCGGTAGCCACCTGGTTAGTTGCCAGACCTAGAGCAAAAAAGGCAAAAATACCAGCCGTAATTGCCCCAGCAAATGCACCGGCAAACATTCCTAAAACCGGACTGCCAGTTCCCATGGCAACGGCAAAGGCGAATACGGCGCCCATCAGCATCATGCCCTCGACACCAAGATTCAAAACACCGCTACGCTCAGCAATCAACTCACCGGATGCGGCAAAGATCAAAGGTACCGAGGTCAGGATCACAGTTAGAATTAGCTGTTCCATCAATGCTACCCTCCAGTCTGTTTTGCTTTCGCAGACCGCGGAAGCCTGATCTCTACATGAAAACGGTTGAAGGTCTCGCCCGCCAGTAGCATGAACAGCAGGATACCCTTGAAAACACCTGTCACAACTTTCGGCATACCAAGCGCAATCTGCGCCGAATCACCACCAAGCTCTGCCAGCGCGACAACAAGACCAGCGCCAATCACCGCCAATGGATTCAGCCGTGCCAGAAAGGCCACAATGATCGCGGTGAACCCATAGCCAAAGGAGATATCGGGCTGTAGCTGGCCTATATTCGCCGAGACCTCGACCATGCCAGCAACACCTGCCGCCGCACCCGAAATGCCAAGCACCATGACCGTCACAAAAGCGGGGCTGCACCCGGCAAAACGACCTGCGCGCGGCGCGAATCCCATCACCTTAACTTGAAAACCGACCAGCATGCGGGCAAGCACGACCCATGCCCCCAGCGCCAACATTAAGGCGCCCACGACTCCCCAATGCAACTGACCAAGATAGCCTATTCCGGGAAATTCTATCCGGGAGATCAGCGCCGCGTCCTCGTACATTTTTGTCAACGGAAAGCCAAAGGACATAGGATCACGCCATGGGCCACGGACAATCCAGTCAATGAACAATGCGGCGACATAAGTCAGCATGAGGGAAACAAGAATTTCGTTGGTATTGAAACGTGTCTTCAGCAGAGCTGGAATCATTGCCCACAACAACCCACCAAGCGCTCCGGCAAAGACCATCAGCGGCATCATCGCCCAACCGGGCAGGTCGGAAAAAGTGAGTGCCACATAGCCAGAGAACACCGCGCCCAAAATGAGTTGGCCCTCGGCTCCAATATTCCAAACATTCGCCCGATAACAGAAAACCAGACCGCTGGCGATGATGATCAGCGGGCAGGCCTTGACAAACAGATTGGCGACCTGATCAGGTCGCGATACCGGCGCAACGAAGAACTGATACAAAGCCTGCAGAGGATCATAACCCAAAGTGGCAAAGATGATTGCACCAACAACAAGGGTCAGCGTAATCGCAATGACCGGTGTCATCACCGTCAGCGCAAGCGAGATATCCTTTCGGGGGACAAGAGAGATCATGTCTCTAACGCCTCGCTTGCGGCACTGCCTCCCATTAGCAGACCAACCTTTTCCGCTGTCAAGTCGGTTGCATCTATTGCCGCAGACAGATGCCCGTCATACAGCACGGCAATCCGATGCGCGATCATGAAAACCTCCTCAAGATCCTGCGAAATCATCACCACTGCCGATCCCTTTCCGGCAAGGTCCAGCATCGCCGCACGGATAAACATCGCCGCGCCAACATCAACGCCCCAAGTGGGTTGCGAGACGATCAGAACACTCGGAGATTTGGCAATTTCCCGGCCAACGACAAATTTCTGCAGATTGCCCCCTGACAGCGCTGAGGCTAGCGGATTCTCATTTGGGAGCCTAACGTCAAAGGCCGTCGCCACATCAGCCGCTGCGTGGCGCATTGCATCATCGTTAATGACACCATTTTTTACTGCGCCGGCAAGTGAATGACTGGTCAGCAGATTGTTGTAGGCGAGCGACATTGCCGGCACCGCGCCGTGGCCATTACGTTCTTCCGGAATAAAACCGATGCCGGCATTGCGGCGTAGCGCTGGGCCGGCATGGGAGATGTCTATGCCTTCGAGAGAAATGACGCCATTGCTCTTGCCGCGCCATTCGCCGATCAGCGCTTCCATCAACTCATCCTGACCATTGCCGGCAATACCGGCTATCCCCAGAATTTCACCGCGCCTCGCCTTTAGGCTAATGTCCCGAAGTGGCGTTCCAAACTGCGTTGGGCGGGGACGTGAAAGATTGCTGATCTCCAGCAGGATGTCACCATCGGCAGGTGGCGTCTCGCGAGCGACATAGCCAACCGTTTCGCCAACCATCATCTCGGCCAACTGCCGCGCCGACCGTGTATCGGTATCAACCGTCCCAACATTTATACCGCGCCGCAGAACCGTTGCCCGCGAAGACAGGGCACGAATTTCATCAAGCTTGTGAGAGATAAAAAGAATGGCCATACCCGAATCTGAAAAACGTCGCAAAACCTCGAAAAGCTGTTCTGCCTCCTGAGGCGTGAGCACAGATGTTGGCTCATCCATAATCAGCAGTGATGGGTTCTGCAACAAGCAACGCATGATTTCGACACGCTGCTGCTGGCCAACAGACAGATTATGCACCCGCGCATCCGGATCAACGCCGATGCCATATTCGCCAGATATTCTTCGCACACGGTCAGAAAGACTGGCTAGTGGCTCACCTCCCGGCAGCGCCAACTGGATATTCTCGGCAACGGTTAGGGCCTGAAACAGTGAGAAATGTTGAAACACCATGCCGATGCCCATGTCACGCGCTTGTTGGGGTCCAGTGATCGTGACAGGATCACCCCGCCATTCAAAAACACCAGCGTCTGGCTGAATCAAACCATAGACCAACTTCACAAAGGTTGATTTTCCCGCGCCGTTTTCCCCAAGCAAGGCGTGTATTTCCCCTTCATAAATGGAAAAGGAGACATCATCATTTGCGGTAAAATCGTTAAAGCGCTTTATAATTCCCGAGGCATTCAACAGCGGCATATGATGTGCCGATGGTGCGACAACTGTCTTTTTACCACTATCTTTTGATGTATTTGCGCGCGGTCTGGCTTTCATAAACGCCTCTAATGGGTGGGGAGCGATTAGCGGCCACTATCCGCAAATTATCCACTGAGGATAACGGCATTATTGCGGCGATGTAAAGGAAATGACGCAGCTCAAAAGCAACATCAAAAGTAATTTGATCATCGTATCGGACGATTTTAGTTCAATTCCAATCCCCACAAAAGAAAGGCCGGCATCTCTTCGATGCCGGCCCGAGTCAAACGACTTTTAGCAACATTCAACGTTCGTCAAACCTGCTTGGAGAAATCTGGATACGACTCCATGCCAAGCTCGGCCTTGTCGAGACCTTCAAGCTCCTCTTCTTCTGAGACGCGGATGCCAAGAATTAAATTGATTACCGTCCAGACAACCCAAGAAATGGCAAAAGTGAAAGCTCCAACAATCGCAATACTGATAATTTGCGTCCCAAAATTAGCGTCACTGTTGGTCAGTGGAACAGCAAGTGTGCCCCAAATACCTGCAATGAGGTGCACTGGGATTGCTCCGACAACATCATCGATTTTCATTTTATCCAGCATTGGTACAGAGAAGACAACAATCAAGCCTCCAACACCGCCGATGAGTGTTGCAACGCCTAGACTTGGTGTAAGCGGCTCAGCCGTGATTGAAACCAATCCTGCAAGTGCCCCATTAAGCACCATCGTCAAGTCCACTTTCTTGTAAAAAATTTGGGTAAGCACTGCTGCTGCAAGTGAACCACCTGCCGCCGCTGCATTTGTGTTGGCAAAGATCCTTGAAACATCTGCGACGTCGCTTACAGTGCCCATTGCGAGCTGCGAGCCACCATTAAAGCCGAACCACCCAAGCCACAGGATGAAAGTACCCAGTGTCGCGAGAGGCAGATTGGCACCCGGCATTGGAACGACGCGGCCGTCTTTGTATTTCCCGGCCCGTGCGCCAAGAACCAAAGCACCAGCCAGCGCCGCCCAACCACCTACCGAGTGAACAACAGTCGACCCGGCAAAATCAAGGAAACCCATTTCATCAAGAAATCCACCGCCCCACTTCCAACTGGCTTGCAACGGATAAATAAACGCCGTCAGGATCAAAGTGAAAAGAAGGAATGGCCAAAGTTTGATGCGCTCAGCAAGAGTGCCCGAGACTATCGATGCGGTCGCTGCACAAAACATCAATTGGAAAAAGTAGTCAGATGCAGTGGATGCATACGCGATGTCATCAGCGGCCTCAGGAGCAACACCAACTGCCTCCATTACAGCCACTGCGGGAAACAGCGCTGAAAATACGCCATCTATAGACCAGTCGCCCAGTGGATACATTAAATTGTAGCCGATTAGATAATAACCGATCGCTGCGGTTGAAAATAACGCCATATTTTTAGTCAACTGCATGGTCGTATTTTTGGCTCTAACAAGTCCTGCTTCCAGCATGCAGAAACCGCATGCCATAAACATCACGAGAAAGCCGGCCATTAGAAACAGCACAGAATTGAGGATGAACACACCGTGTTCAGGAACCTCCTGCGCAAAAGCGGGGGTCGCAGCGAAGGCTGCCAGAGCAGCGGCAGCACCTACGAGTGATAATTTTGAATAGAAACTATTTAACATTGTGAATAACTCCGTGTCGTCTTAGAGCGCGTCTGCGCCAGTTTCGCCTGTGCGAATGCGGGTTGCCGAACTTAGATCGAATGTGAAAATCTTACCGTCACCAATTTTACCGGACTCGCTGGCAATTTTGATGGTTTCGACAACCTTGTCGGCCATTTTCGCATCTACTGCGACTTCGATTTTGACCTTAGGCAGAAAATGAACCGTATATTCGGCACCACGATACGTCTCAGTTTTACCCTTTTGGCGTCCGTAGCCTTGCACTTCCGACGTAGTAAGCCCTTCAATACCAATGCCCACCAACGCCTCATGCACCGCGGTCAATCGCCCCGGTTGTATGATTGCAACTATATATTTCATAGTTATTCCTTTCTTATCGACCCCTCCTGCGCCCGTGCCTCTGGGCAACTTGAAAACGTAGATGACTTTCAGCGTAAGCCGAGGCGTCATCAAACCTAACTTTTGGAGCCTTACCTTCATTAACAACTTGCCGTGTTTTGAAATTCTGCTAAATTTGCATTCATGCGATGCAATATTTGCACATCCCTTTCTGTAATCATTACCCAACTTTAAAAAGACCTTTTTTTCATGCGCTTCATGGCCAATCTAAAGTTCATCGACACTGCATGACCGGTCGGTCTATCCTGAGCCGTATCGCTCGGTGGCTGGGAGCTATAAATAGCGGCGCGTCAGTTATTCGGCGGGGCTGGCACAGTTCGGCGTTGAAACGTGTTGTGCTTGCGCCTGATGCGCGCACGGCGTTACACCATTGTCATGAGCTTCAGGATGACTTTGGTATCGTTCTATTAGATGGGTTGATGCTGATTGTAGAGGATTATGGCGATTCTGCGGGGCGGTGACTGTGCCAGTTTCGAGGTTGGTGTCGCAAACGGGCATTGTTTTCAGAACTAAAGCACCGGATCTATTGTGCTGATCAAAATCGGCATCAATGGCGAGGACGATACCGCACAT
>CACJUX010000002.1 GCA_902596655.1 uncultured SAR116 cluster alpha proteobacterium
TGCAACGGACACCGAAATTTCTGATGCGGCGGCGACAGTCAATCTCAAACTTGTAAATGGTGACACCCACAGTCAGTCATTCGATCTGACCGATCCAGTGCCACTTGCGGTGCGGGAAGTTCGTGTCAGGGCGAAGGCGGCAAGTCTGATTGGTGCCGCCGAGGCGTCTTCACTCTGGCAGAAGGTCGGGTTGGGCGAGCAGTTGCCATCACACTGGATCGCCGAACAGTCGTTTCGATAGCCAGCCATATACCGTTAGGACGCTGTTTGCCAAGTGGAATTATTGTGAGGGGTGACGTTTTTGTCGTTCCATTGTGCTCAATTCCATCCATGAAATGGCGTCCTAAACTTTGGAACAAAGATAGCCAATTGCGACCACTCCTACTCTGTGGAGGATATCAAGCCTGCTGTTCTTCTCATTGCATTGTGGCGATGTGTCTCATTTCTTGTCCTCCCGCCAGACGATCACTGATATTCTGGCTTGCCTTTCCGTCTCGCTCGCTCTCTTGCAGAGGCCGTTGCCTAAGTTGCCGGTGTTGCAACGCTTGTGGGCCTCTATGCTGCCTTTATTATTGGTCTGATCATTGAAGTCTCCATGCCAAAGGCATTATTGAGACATTTAATATGCGGATGCTGTGGTTAAAGCACAGAATATTGTTATGATCGACCGTGTGGCGGATTAAAGGCGCCGTTACTCATAGTTCACCATGGGGTTCAAAAATGGCCAAAAACCGATTCAACATTGCGGTAATCGCTGGCGATGGCATCGGCACTGAAGTAATGCCTGAAGGGTTGCGCGCTCTCTCTGCCGCTGCTACTAAGTTTGATATCAATTTACATTTTGATCACTTTAATTTCGCCAGCTATAACTACTACGCCAGTCATGGTGACATGCTGCCCAAAGACTGGCAGGCACAGATTGGTGATCATGATGCGATCTTCTTTGGTGCGGTGGGCCTGCCAGACAAGATACCTGACCACATTTCCCTATGGGGGTCATTGCTGAAATTCCGCCGAGAATTTGATCAATATATCAATCTTAGACCGGTCCGTCTGCTTCCCGGTGTGCCGTCTCCTCTTGCCAACCGTCAGGCTGGCGATATTGATTTCATGATTGTCAGGGAAAATACCGAGGGTGAATATTCGTCCATTGGCGGAAAAATGTTTGCCGATACCGAGCGTGAGATTGTGGTGCAGCAAACGGTGATGAGCCGTATTGGTGTTGACCGTGTACTGCGGTTTGCCTTCGAGTTGGCGCAAAGCCGGCCAAAGAGACATCTAACATCCGCAACGAAGTCGAACGGTATTTCGATTACCATGCCCTATTGGGATGAGCGTGTTGAGGAAATGGCGATGTCCTATCCTAATATCGCATGGGACAAATTCCACATTGATATTCTAACTGCACATTTTGTCCAGCATCCCGACTGGTTTGATGTGGTTGTTGCCTCAAACCTGTTCGGCGACATCCTTTCAGACCTCGGGCCTGCCTGCACCGGTACAATTGGCGTTGCACCATCTGGCAACATTAACCCCGAAGGAGTCTTTCCCTCTTTGTTTGAGCCGGTTCACGGGTCAGCGCCTGATATAGCTGGCAAGGGAATCGCCAATCCTGTGGGTCAAATCTGGGCTGGTGCAATGATGCTGGAACATCTTGGCTGTGCCGAGGCTGCAAAGTGCATCACCGATGCCATCGATACCGCCCTTGGTGAGCAGGGACTGCGAACACCTGATCTGGGTGGTGCAGCTAGCACGGTGACATGCGGCAGCGCTATTGCCGAGATAATTGCTAGTTGAGACTACCAGCCAACTCGATCAATAATCATTTGAGCCTTTGGTGCAAGTTCAGCCAGTCTGCTGATGGGCAAGCTGTCTTTTTTGAAATCACCCCATATTTTAAGTTCGGGCGCGATGGGAGTGGCCGGGTTGACTGGGTATTCATAATTAATTTTGCCATAAAGATTCTGTGCTTCATCCGACACCAAAAATTCTAGGAGTTTAATGGCATTTGATTTGTTTTTTGAATACAGTGTCACCCCGCCACCGCTAATATTTACATGGGCGCCGCGGTCATCTGCACCCTGATTGCCAAAGACAATGCTGATGGCATTCGCCCAGTCACGCTGAGCCATTTTGTCTGATTTCAGCATTTTTCCGTAGTAATAATGATTCATAATGGCAACATCACACTCACCCTGAAAAATGGCTTTTGCCTGCGCCCGATCATTTCCTTGCGGACGACGCGCGAAATTTGCCACAACACCGCGGGCCCAAGCTTCGGCTTTTGCCTCACCATGCGTTGCGATAAGTGATGCTACAAGCGCGCGATTGTAAACGTGGGATCCTGGTCTAGAGCAGACACGCCCTTTCCATTTTGGATCAGCCAGATCCTCATATTTGTTAATCTCACCTTTTTGAACGCGCTCTTTTGAAACGGCGATTACGCGACTTCGCAATGACAACCCATACCAAAAGCCTTCCTTGTCTCGCAAATGCTCTGGGATTGTGTCGTTCAAGATTTGTGACTCAACTTTGGCAAAAAGGCCCTTATCTGCATAAACGCTTAGGCGAGCAATATCGACTGTCAAAACAACATCGGCAGGGCTATTGGCACCTTCTTGCTGCAGGCGTTGGGCAAGACCCTTTGAGGCAAAAACTACATTTGTTTTGATCCCTGTTTTGGCAGTAAAGGCCTCAAGAAATGGATTTATTAGAAAGGCTTGCCTATGAGAGTAAATATTTACTTCTGCACCGAGAGCAAAAGAAGAATTAAAAATCACCAGCGTTAAGAGCGCATATTTGATTGTGAGGACGTATTGTTCAATTTTGAAATTCATTTTCGATCAAACCTTATAAACATTTTCCAATGTAAAAATGTAACACGAAATTTTGCGAATGAGAACAATTCTCAATAAGAAAAGAGCTTAGCGATAGATTTAGCTGGGTACATCGCCTTTAATGGTGACTCTTCGACCCTTTCTCTCGGCGGGCCAATAATCCCATATCGCCCTGTGCATGCAGCAGCGGTTGTCCCAGAAAGCCATGTCGTAGACAGACCAGCGAAATCTGATTTGGTATTTAATGCTCTCTACGTGTTCCCATAAGAAGCTCAAAAGGTATTCACTCTCACTTTCTGATAGCTCATTGATTTTTCTCGTAAACGTCCGATTAATAAATAATGCCTTCCTACCAGTTTGGGGATGTGTACGAACCACAGGATGATTTGCTTGTGGATAGGTTTTATTTGTATCGTCTACTCCCCTCTCTGCGTAACGTCCTCTATAAAAGTGTTCAGACTCATGTTTTGCGGTTAGCCCATCCAAAAATCTTTTGAAATCGGGTGAAAGGTCTTCATACGCGTCATACATATTACTAAACATTGTATCGCCGCCGCATTCTGGTAAAATATGTATTTGTAACATTGTCCCCAGAGGTGGTTCGTCGTCGCATGAAACATCTGAATGCCAGTGCTCTCCATTTGCTATTTTGGAGTTTTTGTTGGCATGGATTTCGAAGATTTCTGGGTGGCCGTCCATTGTTGGCGCGGCAGGATGAGAATGCAAGCGCCCAAATTTTTTGCCAAAAGCCACATGCTTTGATGGAGAAATCTCTGTTTGTTCCTTAAAAAATAGAACTTGGTGTTTTAGGAATGCTCGATTTATTTCATCTAACTCAGCATCTGAGACACCTCTAGAAATATCTACGCCTCGAATTTCAGCACCAAGGTTTGGGGCAAATGCATTTACCCGAATATGTTGATAACCAGTTGAAGCGTCGTCCATTTTGCCCACCCCTTAATAAAGAGACTCAGTCATTATTTGTCTCAGCCTAAAAGCTTTACACATTTCATCTAAGTCAACATCGCTTAATTTTACCATTCCGTTTTCGGGTATGTCTTTTATCAACCGCACACCCTGAGCAAGTCCAACTGGTAAAGCATTCATGTCAACTGAGTGTTTTGCAGAGCATAATTTACCCCAAACTGTGTATCCACCCTCACCATCGAGAATTTCACCAGCCTTAAGTGGGCGTTTGGCTGTTGCCACAACATCGCCATTGAAGGCTTTATTGCTACCTGTAGCTTTGCCGAGAAGCGCGGCTGACAAGATGGAGATATTTAGTTCAAGGCCAATGAGATGAAAAGGTTTATACATCGCAGAGTAACGTCCAGTCTCGTCAGTGTTCATCCCATATTGCCGAAAACAAGCGGCAGTATAGTCGGTTGGCGCTTCAAGGACCACATAGACACCCCAGCGCAAATCTTTAAAAACAGGTCTTCCATCACGCTCAAGCGATGATACGACCTCCACCATACCGCTGGCTTTTAGCCGTCCCCCAATTGCGCGCGGCCGCAACACTTGTGCCAGATCATCCATTCCTGCCGGGGGAAACAGCAATCCATCATCAGGTGCAACAAGGCCGGTTGCATTGGCAACTGCGGCCATCTCCAGTGCCGACTTTGTGCCGTCAAGAAAGGAGTTAAACATTTGACTGTTCATCCCGGCTTTAGTGGCCTGTTCAGCTGTTATCCCGTAATGATCCCAGACCGTATCTGGGGTGGAGGCATGATATGAGGGCAGAAACTTGGTGCCCTTACCCGCTGCTACTACGTTGAAGCCATTGCTTCGCGCCCATTCAACTAATTCACAAGTCAGCGCTGGCTGATCACCATATGCCAGAGAGTAAACGACGCCCGCCGCTGCGGCTTCTTGCGCGAGCTGAGCCCCAGCCAAAACGTCAGCCTCAACATTGACCATAACGATATGAATGCCATTTTGTATGGCGGCTTGTGCGTGAACGACACCAACTTTAGGGTCTCCTGTGGCTTCGACCAAAACATCAACCTTGCCCGACGTCATGATAGTCATTGCATCTTCAACGAACTCTGTTTTGGTTATCAACTCGTCAGACCAGCCAACATTAGCACAGCTCCTTTTAGCCCTAACCGGGTCGAGATCGGCAATAATGCTGACTTCAAGTCCAGCTGTTGTCGGTATCTGGGCTAGAAACATTGATCCGAATTTGCCAGCTCCAATCAGACCAACCCGGACCGGATTTTTGTTGTCAAAGCGAGAACATAATTCATCAAATAAAAACATGGGCAAATACTCGCAGTTTTAAATGCAGCTTTCTTTGGACAGTGATTTCCTTGAGTTTGAAAACTTAGGGCTATGGCTTAACTGCGTGGAATTGATTGAACACAAGGTAATGTATTCCTTCTTAACTGCTAATTAGAATAAACCGTACCAATGCTATATAAAAAACTACTTACCAATGATCGTTGGTGTGGTGCAACATTCAATATTAGCAATGTTTTGCTATTTTTTGCTGTGTCACGAATGTCAATACGCCCCAGATTTAGGGAGACAAAAAAATGATCCGCACAGGTGAGCAATACAAGGATAGTATCCGAGATAGCCGTGAAATTTATATGAACGGAGAACGGGTCAAGGATGTTACAACACATCCGATGTTTAAACCGATTGTTGACGTGCGAGCCCGTGTATTTGACATGCAGCATGAGGCTGAGACAGCACATGTGATGACCGTGGAGCAAAATGGTGAAATAAATGCTGTTGGAAACGCTCTGCCATACACCGAGCAGGATTGGTGGGGTAAACGCCGTGCCACAGATACCGTCATGGAGGATGTCGGTGGAGTGGTAACGCGTGTCGGTGATGAGACTGTTGGTGAAATGTGGTCCCTGTTTGATGGGCAGGATGTTTTGAATGAGGTAGATCCTCAGTTTTCGAAAAACATCGAGACTCACATTAACCGTGTTCTAAATGAGGACCCGTTTCATGTTTCTGCAAATACTGATCCAAAGGGTGATCGCTCTAAGGCACCACAGGATCAGGATCCTGATATGCTTTTGCATGTGGTCAAGGAAACTGATGAGGGCATAGTCGTGCGTGGCGCTAAATTTGAAACCGCGGCCGCTTACGCTAATCAAGCCTTTACAAAACCCACAATTGCCAATTGGGGTAATGCTGCATTGTCAGATTATGCGGTCGGATTTATCTGCGATCTAAATTCGCCAAATCTTAAATTCATTTGTCGTGGAGGTTTTGCAGGAGCTGGTGGTGGCTGTCCGCGTGCCAATCAACAGGATTATCCGCTAGCCAATAAATTTGATGAAGTCGACACTATGGTCATTTTTGACAACGTTTTGGTGCCATGGGACAATGTATTGTTTTACAGACATACAAAGGCGGCGGCTTTCATCCGGTCCACTCTGCATCGCTATTCTGCTTTTGCCTATGTGCAGCGCACTTTGAAGATGGCTGATATGATGATTGGCGCGGCCTTGTTTAATGTGCGTCAGACAGGTCTGGAAAAGCAATCAGCTGTTCAGGAAAAACTATCGACACTTGCGGTATGGCGTGAGGGTATTAATGCGCATCTCACGGCTGCCATCACTTTGGGTGAAACGTCGCCTGCCGGTTTGATGATGCCTAACCAGTCATTGCTTTACACTGGCCGGTGTGCCGCACTAAACCAATTAAATGACATGATGCACATCACGCGCGAACTTTGTGGTGGACAGATTTGTGTAACACCAAATTTGGCGACTTTTACCGCGCCAGAGACAAAGCCTTGGATGGACAAATATTACACTATTAATGATGAATGGGGTGCGGACGATCGACGCAAATTATTAGCCTATGCGCGTGACTTACTTAATTCTGACTACGCTGGTCATCGCCTGACATTTCAACTGTTTGCCCAGAGCGCACCCTTTGCCCAAATGGGTGCTGTTTATCGCAATTTTGACTGGGAAGCGACTTTGGACTTTGTTCAAAAATCTGCCGACCTTTCAAACAATGTGAGAGAAAGTAGCAGATGTGAAGTGGGCGATCCTGCAATCCAGAAATGGTTCGCTAAAGCCGAACAACTCAAGGCGGCAGAATAGACTATAGTGAACCAGAATGCGAGGCCCCCCCTTACCTCAAGTGGGGATCACTTAGGTGATGAAAAGCAATAGTAAAACCAATTAATTGAGGAAATGAGCAAGGAGGTACCATCGGTTATTAAAACAATAACAGATGAAACAGCTAGAAGAGTGAGGTTGGCTTTTTCATTTATTCCATTGGTTTTTGCAGCCGGACTTCACTTAACGTTGCTGGTTTGTGTATAAAATCTAATCCATGGCAACCAACTGCTTGCAAACGCTCTTTGTATAACGCTTTATTCAGGCGAGACGATAATTACCGTTTACTTGGGTAGGTCCCACGAGAGGTCAAATAAACCATTACTTGCCTCGAAAGTCTGGTGTCTATTATGTCTATGGGCGTTTGCCAAAACTAATACTCGAGTATTATTCACTCCCCGTATTGTGCGCGCACGTTACAACAATGACGGATGCGTTGTGTATTTCCCAAACTCGCAACAGAATGGTTTGCATAACCACAGGGGTTTGTGCGTCTGATAGGCTGACGGATTTCCTCATTTACAAAACCTTTGACTAAGCAACGAACGTTTGAGCCCGCGCGACACGCTGCGGCATGTCGACGGAGAGTCGACTTGGACGCGTAATTTTATCTCCGTCCAGGCCGACTTTTTTCAAGGCCATTTTCACGAATTGAAGAAATAGTTTCCGACTAAGCTAGAAATCCTGGTCAAATAAATTTACCTTGAAATACGATCTTAGCGATTGGATTTTTTGCAGGATTTGAACCCGCGATCCTCAATTTGTTGGCCTGCCATTTTTGTTTGTATGTCAGACACAAAGAGAAATGTGTCGTCAGGAAACAACTAAAAAACCGAAAAACTAATTTGCATTGCAATAGGCCGTACATGGGTCGGATCTTTTTGCAAAATTGCGATGGCATTGTAAAATCGTTTATTTGCCTTTAAATTAAGATTTCGATAAACTTACTATTACTATGTAATATAGTAGTACTAAGAAATACCGATTTAAAGTGAAGAACTAGACCAAACATCAAATATTTAGAGATGATTAGCAGCATTTTAGCCTAACCCATCAAGAAAAAGATTTTGTTGCCTAGCTGTTAATCAGGAACATCACCAATGGAAAACCCAGAACCAAGATTTTTTGAACACACGAATAAGGTGTTGGCTCATTTGGAATGGGAGGCCATAAGGTACATTTGTTTTGACGGTAGACATCTCGACATCAGGAATGCCTATCCAAAATATGAGAAGCGTCAGTCCTACTGGCTCGAGCCATTCAACAAAAAAGCAACAGAAAGCCAACGTCATATCCGTCAGCTAGTTATGCAGCGAGAGATTGAAACCTTGGGTGATTTTTATGCTCTCTTGCAACCATTTCTTAAGCCCCGAGCCAGGGGTAAAGCTCTTAAGGACAAGAAAAAAAGAACAGCGCAAGCCGCTTTTCAAAGAGCGATGCTAGCTGATGCTTTCGTCGAAAATAGACCTTTAATGATTGCGGCAAGAAAGATTGCAATCGAGTTTTCAGACGGCAAAGTGTCTGATGAACAGGTGATTAAACAAGTAGACAAAATAATCGTAGAACATAGTGAGTATAAGCCGCTTAGTACAGCGCAGAAACAGACGGTAATCCACTTCGTCAAACGGCAGATTCAAAAGCGCTTAAATTCGGATAAGGTCGAAAGACTAATTATCGATGCTGATGATAAGAATCTTTATTTCATGTGGGGTAAAATTAAACGGTATTGTGCTGTAGGTGATACAATAGCTTGGCCTACATCTCGAGCAGCAAGGGAAGCTCATTGTTCGAAGACTCTCATCGCTGCAATTATGAAAAAGCTGGTATCACTTGGTGCCGTAACTCTTATTCAAGCTGGCAAGGCTGGCCGCAATTCTGGAAGAGCGGCGATTTATCGTCGAGAGTTATAATAATCAAGGCCAATGTCCGTTCTTCAATTTGACAGGTTTTCGATACCTAAAATATTCAGTGTTATAACTTCTAAAGTTTTTATTAAAATCCAAATATTTGGGCTGGGGAGTTTAGCGCTACATTTTTTGGCCAATGGCAATGGAGGTGCTCATGTAGCTCGTTAATAACCAGTATGGAGATATCCGCGGGGTTATTCGCGCCGTCTACGCAGAATTCCCTAACTCATGCCACCGCAAGGTCAATTACAAACGTGTATATTAAAAGGAATTTGGCCAGGAACTTACACCTGAGGGTTGGATGGTAGCGCCGGTACCCAGAAATATAGCGAAGCTGGCCTACCGCCGACCGCTGTCAACATCCGGTTCAACGGCCGGGTGGGCAAAAGCTAGGCGATGTTCGACCGGTTTCCACCCGAATTGGTCGGTGGCCCTGCAGGCCGAGGAAGCTTTGGAAAACAAGTCTTATTCAAAATTAAGATAGCCTTGAAAACCAATTTCGAAACTTAACTATTTTAAGTTTCCAAGTCAGTGCTGGCAGCCACTAATGTAGCGGCAATATCGCGCGCACCAAGCTGTCCAAAACGGTGGTAAAGGTTCCAGATAGATGCGCTCGCCTCACCGATAATTGTCGATGATTTGCGTTGTAACTTCTCGGCAAGCACCTCTGTAGTGAATGGTTCGGTCAAATCGAACCATAAAGGAATAGTTCGACCATCCGTCAGACTTAAAATGCCACTAGTCTGTAAATCGGTCAAATCAGCATCACCCACCACGCTGATCCGTTCGGCGAAACGTTTAAGCTCTGCATCACCAGCAATGCTGTCGGTGAATAACCTGTCATCACCTGTATCATCACCCCTCAGTGTCATCCCGGCGAGCCAATTATAACTGAACTTTACTTCCAACCCTGTACGCGGCTGCTTGATGTCGCAGACCGCCAGCCATCGTGGATTAGTCGAAAGGTAAAAGGTATTGATATCATCAAGTGACACGCCGTTTACATCTCTGGCGACTTGCAGTGCCTCAATCATCGAATGCAGACCATGGCAGCAAGCATGAAGTTTGTATTTGTTATCTGGGAACAGATAATTGTCAAAAGCCATATCGGATTTGTACGCTAGGCTCCCGCCAGGAAGATGCGTGCCAACAAACCCTTGATGCCCCATAAGTCCATCATCCGCCGAAGTGAACCCAATGCTCGCAAGTATCGAACATTCGACACCATTCGCTGCGGCGATGCCAGCATTGTATGGCTTACCCATGCTGCCAAACTGCGAGGTGAGGCCGGAGGCTCGCGTTGCGCAAAGGCCGATCGCGTGACGTGTCTGCGAATGATTAAGCCCGAGAAGCCTTCCAGCCGCCAAAGTCGCGCCAAAGGCTCCAGCAGTTGCCGTCTGATGAAAGCCGTGATTGTAATGCTCGCGGCCAAGGGTCATTCCAACGCGGATCGCGCTCTCCGCGCCAAGCAGGAAAGATGTGACGAGTTCTTCGGCAGATGCATCCTGCATCTCGGCGATGGCCAGAGCGGCAGGGTAAATACCAACCGATAGATGCCCAACATGCGCAAAATGTGTGTCATCGTAATCCAGAGAATGGCTCGTCGCGCCATTCACAAGTGCCGCCATACGCGGTGGCACCCGCATGCCACCTAAGACCGAGGCCACAGGTCGACCCGATTCGCTCGCCGCCAGTTGACGAAGTTTGACTGCCAATGGTTCACCGGTCCCGGCTATAGCGCATGTCATCCAGTCGAGAAGTGACAACTTCGCAAAATCTAGGGGTAGGTCAGGAACATGATCCGCCGGACGCATGGCAATGTCGATAATCTCGTCTGTCAGGGATGTCATTCTATTTTCCGTGTTATAAAGTATTCGGGCATTCTTTAGCTGTGACGCGTTCTGCCAAGTTTGGGTTTGACGGCCGGCTGCTTAACTTCCAGATCTGGTAGCAGCAACCTCTCGGATACCCGATCGGGGTTATCCGGGGAAGCGTCACCACTCCTGTTTACGATGCGGCGCAGTCCAGAAGAGATCCAGTCCGGACTCCGCGTAGCGTGGGGCATACCGAGCCGTATTGGTTTGCCATTTACTTCGTGGGTGTGGCCATATCCAACGCTATAGGACAACCACCATACCAGGACGACGCCAAAAAGCCAGAACAGCATTTGCCAGACCCAAAGTGAAGGCACACCTATAATCGACTTAAGGTCGGTGAAAATCGGGTCACTGAAGAAGAAGTTGCCCAGAATAGCGCCTGGCCCGTAAGCCAGAAAACCCCAAAGGATTGCCAACCCCCAGAGAAGACCGCTTCGTGCCGTGGTCGCAGGTGGGTGGACTTTCATCGCTCTATGGAAACGTGACCTTTGATACATTTCAGGTCCGCTGAGCTTTGCCACAGAAGACAGGAATACAATCAGCAAATTTATCGCCAAACCCCAACCTGCTGAATGAATGGTCAGCGGCCAGCGGCCCCAGGGTAGATCGATAAATAATCCTTCGAAAATAATTAGACCAAGTGGTTCAGTGAACACAACAAGGAGAGACCCAAGAGCAATCCCGGCCAGGACTGCGCCACGGCTTATCCACCGCATGAAGGCAAAACCTACCATCGCTGGCAGCAGCTGTAATGCAAGGGGAAGAGCCACACTTGCGAAGACCGCGGAGACAAAGGGCATGAAAGCCGCCATCAGACCAAGCAAAAAGAAACCAAACCCAAGGCTTATGCGCGCGCCAAGTCGCTGACCCCGTTCGGTCAGATTCGGAAACAGATATGTATGTACCAGTTCGCGGAAGACCAACAGAGTACCACCTGTAACAAAGAAACTGATGGCAAAGATGGCTCCCATGACGCCAAGCAGAATGACCGAAACACCAGCTAACGGTACAATAGCCGCCAGCGCCTCGGCATAGGTGACCAGCCCGGCTGGCATCCGTGCAGCAAGCACCGGCACTACCAAAAGCAGGATACCGGCCGCCAACCCACCGGTCAGCCAGACAGCGCTAATCCCAAAGGCAGGCCCGTTACGCGCTGTTTGCCCTAGATAAAGGGTGGCTGGGCTAAGAACGATGCCCGCCAGCGAGATGGCCGTTGATGAAATAGCAACTGCGGTAAAGATCCCACCTGTAGGCACATTCTTTCCAACGCCCGCATAACCTTGCAAAACGCCTGGTATTCGATCCCAGAAGATGCCTTCGTCCACCGGCATTGGACGGTTTGGGAAAATATCCCCCGACAGCACGATCTCTCCAAAAAGCATGATCCCTGGGATCAATATGGCCATCAGCAAGGCTTCCATCGCTAGCACCATAACAACAGCGCGCCACCCGCCTATGATGGCCGGAACCGCCATCGATAAGGCGAAAACCCAGACAGCCATTTCACGAGAGATTGTGCCATTGGTAGCCTGTTGCAATAGCAACGCGGCTTGTGACAGAAGATTGGCCGAATAGGGCAGGGCGAACAGGACGCACATTCCCATCATTATCACTCGCAACGCGATGCTGTCGTAATAGCGCCCAATCGCCTCGCCCGGGGTGTGAAGCCCCGCCAGCCGAGTTGCCACCCATAATCTGTTCCAGAACATGACTGCAGCGACAGCCAAGGTAATCATCCCGACAGCAATATGCGACGCCTGAAGGCCATAATACGAAACCAGCAATAGATGTCTTTCAATGCCGAGGGCGGTAACACCTATTGCTGGCAGGATGAACATAACCGACCAGCTCGGAAGCATCATGGCCCCATCAAGAAAATCCCTAGGATTACTTCCGATACGCGCTGTCTGCGCCGCGAAATAAAGTGCATAGACGAACAAGAGGCCAAGTGTAATTAAAAGTAGAAATGTCACCGCCGTCCCCCGCGATGCGGCAGACGTGACGCTGCGCGAAGATTGTTGTCGCGGACCACATCGAATTTCTCAAAGGCTCGGCGAGGTCCAAATGAGATCAGCATACTGACAACAACCACGACGACAAGCATCCCAAGACCGATACCGATCGGCATCATCAAACGATCGACCAACATATCCGGTGCTGTTAGGATAGTGATAAGATATCCAAGGGTCAGAACGACGAGGATGGTGCTTCCAAGAGCAGTTTCCCTCGTGGTAAAGCCGGTTTTCAGCACAACGTTGACTATAATATGCGCGCAAAAGGCAGTTATCAACGACCCAAAGGCCGCCACAAACCACCAGTTTGTGGTATGGACGTATCCGGCATGGAACAGCACAACAGCGACAAAGACCGCCGGCGCCCAGATCGCCATTACTAAGCCATGTCTATTGAACCGGTCAATCCGGCTGCTTGGGTCGTCCTCTGCCAATCGCTGCCCCATTAACAGGCTCAGTTCTCTGGCTTATCGTCTTTTGGCTCGGGGAAGTTCCGGAATGACATACCACCGGCAGAACCGAGATTTTTCAGCGGCAACCCAATCTCTTCCATCAACCCGTCAACAAAGGCAACCTGAGTACGGTATTTCATCGCTGAACTCACCACCTGGTCAGACACACTGCCATCCGGTCCCAATTTGGGTTCGCTTTTCACGCCGCCTTCAGTCGGACTGTTGAGACCTGGCAAGCCGTCCACCTGTAGGATTTTGATCGAATCGATGTTCTCCATGGGCTTAACCTGTTCGCGGATGATTTCCGGCAGACGATTGACCACACCCTCGAGAAGCGCGCTGCGACGACTTTCCTCATTGCGGCTGTTTTCTGCTTCGTTCAGTTTGCGGTTACCTTCCGCATCAACGCTATAACGGAATTCAGCTGCTTGAGCCTCGGCTATTTCCGCCTCGGCGCGGCGTTCGCTGGCCTCCTTATTTGCTTCCGCCATTTTCACTGTGCGGATACGCTCACGCTCGGCGCGCGTTTCAGCATCAATAATATCGACGGATTTCGCTCTGGTGGCCTTCTCCTCGGCACGGCGGCTCTCGATCTGTTCCTCGCTCTGGGCGAGTGTCTGCAAAGCCTCAGCCTCCCGCGTGCGCACAACTGCCTCATCAATCGCTTTGTTCACAACAGCAATGAGTCGTGCCTTATCGGTTAGCTCGATTTCCATTTGCTGCTCGATGTCGAAACGCTCGATATAACGACGTGCGGCAGTACGAAGTTCCTCGATCTCGCGGTCGGCCACCACACGGGCATCCTCGACTTCCCGGTAGCTCGCGGTTTCCGCCATCTTGATCTTATGCTGGCGTTCGATATCACGAGCGCGCACTTCCTCTTCCATGCGAAGCCGTTCAGTCTCGACGATCAGGCTACGCGTGACTTCTGCGCGCTCAAATTCGGAACGTGCCTCCTGTGCGGTGATCCTGACTGTCCTTTCACTCTCAACATTCGCAAGTTCAATTGACTTCTCAGTATTGACGCGAGCCGTTTCCACCTCGTTCTGGGTTGCAAGTCTGGCGTTCTCTATCTTGCCGTCGGCCTCGGTCTCAAAGGTGGCGACAGTCAGTTTTGACTGAATCTGAGCCTCGCGGACTTCCTGCTCACGGGCCACACGCTCGCTCTCAATCTGCTGGCGCGACTGTAATCGTTCCTTCTCAAGTTGGCTTCGCGCGTTCACTTCGGCGATGTCAGTCTCGGTTCCTCGTTGGATTGAGAGAGACTTCACTTCGTTATCACTAACGATGCGCGCCTCTTCCACGGCGCGTGTCTTATTGATCTGGAAGCGCTCGGACTCTTCCTCTGTCCGGAAACGCGCCTCAGTGATGGCAATCTGGGATGCTGACCTTTCCGTTTCGATCTCACTGGCCTGTTTAGCCTTTTTCATTTCGATATCGCGAGTCTGATCAATTCGCGAGAATTCCAGTTCGCGATCAATTTCGATGATGCGTTGCTCGGTTTCGAAATCCTTTGTGCTGATTTGCACCTTGGTTTCGTTTTCAATCTGATTTCGCAATTTCCTTCGAGCTTCGGTTTCTTTCACGATTAGCGTCATGCCTTCGGCGTCGAACTGATTTCTCTCGTCAAAATAGCTCAGCGAAGCCTGGTTCAGCGAAGTAAGGGATGCTGATTCGAGCTCCAGACCATTCTTCAGGACCGCCTCACGCGCGATGTCGGACACCTGTGAAATGAAGTACTGCCGACTTTCGTGGATTTCATCTAGGGTCATCGACGCCGCCACCGTCGACATGGCGTCGATCAGTTTTCCCTGGATCACTTCTTTCAGGGCGGTGGGGTCCTGGGTCCGCGCCCCAAGGGTCCGTGCTGCCGTCCGGACTCCCTCGCTGGATTCGATCACGCGAACGGAAAATTCTGTCACAAGATCTATTCTTATCTTGTTCTTCGTGATCAGGGATTGTTCGCCCTGCCGACGGATTTCGATCGGCACAGCGTTCATGTTCACAACTGTGATGTCGTGGATGATCGGAATCACTAAAGCTCCACCGCCCATGACGACGCGTTCGCCGCCAGATCCGGTTCTCACGAAACTCTGATCTTTGGAGGAATGGCGATAGAGCCAGTGCAGCAGGTAAACACCCACCGCAATTAAGATGGTCAGAGTAATGACGATGGCAATCAAGTCGGCACTGGTCATGACTTTTTCCCTTTGTTAGCGCCGGAGGCGATTAGTATCTGTCCTGGCCAGCAACGGCCACGACAACGAGTGACGGAATGATCAGATTGACGATATCAAAAGTGCTGTAGAGCACAATGATCGAAGGCGCGTGGCCAACACCAATCACGGTGTCAACAAAATGCAGGATCGGGTAGACAGCCCATCCTAGAGTGAACAGCAACCTTATCCAGAAATAGCCAAGCTTTATTGGTCGGGCCGCCGTTCTGATGCGGTCGGGTATCGCGCCGAAATACAACTCGCCCAAAATGTAAAGCCAGAAGCCAATGGACAGGATGGCTCCAAGAGATTCATCAAAGAACGCTGCGTCGCCCAGCCATCGGCCAAAGACCATCAAAATCGCAGCGCCTCCAAGACGCCAAAAAACTCCAACGGGGACCGGCCCCTGCGTGCGCGCATAGAAATAGACAGCCGCGACCTGTAATGGATGGACGCTGTACCACGCGGAGAACCGCACACCGGCACTTGCCTTGCTGGCGTTGAACCAATAGCCGGCCGCACCAGCGTAATAGACAGCAGTCACAAGGCACGCCGTACCAACAAGAGCCACCGGCACCCGCCAGCTTTCATTGGACCAGCTCAGCCCAAGAAAGGATATGATCGCCGCCGCTAGGCTCATTATAGCTAGTCCGGAGAGCGAGCTGGCTACGACATCAGCAGACGTGAACAGTGTTGTGAACATGGCCCTATCCTATACTGTGGCTCGAATGTGCGGAGACCGCCCATAAAGGGCGACCATCGGCAGAATCAGGAGCCCAAAAATGAATTGCTGCCACTCGTATTGAAGCCCGATCCCGAGCAGGAATGAGGTTAGCACCTGCAGGACAAGAACGCCGATCACCGTAAAGCCATAGCCGCCATTGCCACCAAGAAGCGAGGTGCCGCCGATAACGACCGCCGCTAGCGTTGTAAAAAGATAGGGATCGCCAACACCAATGAAGGCACCACCAGACCAGCCAAGCAGCAATGCTCCCGTCAGGGCCGCAAAAACGCCAGAAATCACGTAACAAGCAACCCAGTATTTGAGCTCGCTGATGCCAAGAAGCTTTGCGGCCCCACGGTTACCACCAAGCGCATAGAGATTGCGCCCCCATGACGTCATGCGCAGCCCAACGATCATGACTATCGCAATGATGATCCAGATGACGATGGTCGGCGGAAATTTCATGCCAAAGAAACGACCGTTCATAGCGGCGAGATTGCTCAACCATCCGGGAACGACGCCAAATACGTTGCCAGCAAATTTTGAGCCGATAGAAGTCATGATTTGGGTAAAGCCAGCGACCGCGAACCCGGTGCCAAGCGTAACCATCAATGCTTGGCCCTGAAGCCTATAGCTTATAAGCCCGTTTAAAAACCCCACAATACCGCCAAGTACAAGGATAAATCCAAACGCTACGTATGAAGGTACACCCGCTGTGATTAGCGACAGCAAGGCGATATTGGCCGCACCAATAACAAAGGGAATAGACAAATCCAGACCACCTAAAAGCGCCACCATTGTCTGCCCCACACTGGCGATGCCTAAAAAGGCCGCAAAAAGCAGGATGGCTCGCACATTGGGTGCAGAAAGGAAACCCTCGATGGAGAATGCTGAGATCACAATCAGCGCGCCGAGCACGATCAAACCAATGAAAGCGCTGCGCCCGCTGGCGAAATAACCGGACACCTTGAACGCAAACAGCAGTATCAATTCGAGAACCAGAAACGCAATCAGGTTCTTTATTGATCGGAATTCCTCAATCGATGCAGTCAGCAGCAGATACAGAGCCAGAAGCGCCGACATTGAAAGTACCACGATGATGTTGCTTCGCCAGAGCAAACGTGATCGTTTTAGCCGATTTTCTGTTTCCGCCTCGGTTTCACTTTCCGCTGCTGCCGCCCGATCCTCAAAGATGATCGCAACATAGTTCAGCAGTAGGAAAAGCAGCGCCGCGGTTATAACACCAAAAAGGATTATCTGTTGCGCGGATAGATATCCTTCACCAAACCCAACGCCAAACCCGATGGTAGCGACGACCAACGACAGCGCGATATTCAGCCAAATGACAAAGCGTGATTGGGGTATCGGCAACATGGCGAATGAAGACCTCTCGCTGTTGTTTTTGGTGTGGCCAAAATTCTTTTCAGTTTGCGTGTCTGGCATGTTTGGATCCACCATAACTTACCCCTATACGGCACTTTCAGGCCGAAATGCTATGACAATGAACAGCGCTAGCAAAAGTGATAGAATGAACAAATACTGGAACAAACCCATGCGCCTTTTTTCCGCTTTGGAGCCCATTAGTCTCGCAACGACCGTGAAACAGATTGCTGCAACGCAAGTTAAAAGTGCGAACACCTGGACACGCGTCATGGCTAAACCCTCATCAACGGTGCGGGCGGGTTCTACAAGAAAATATCGGTCCGCCAACGGTTGTTGCACCAGTAGGTTTCCAGCTTCGTTGTAATTCCCAATGGTCGAAACTTGTAGCATGATGCCGATGACTACAAAGCCAAGCACCAGAAAGGCACTCCACGGCGATACGAAGCTAATATACCGGCCAATGAGAGGTACCAGTAGCGTGAGTAGGAGCGATGCCACCAGAATTAACCCGTAGATCATCTGAGTAATAAAGGCCTGGATGGCACCAAAATTGAAGGTCGCGAGAACATAGCCGATTAGCCAAAGCGTTACCGCACCGAGAAGCGCGCCAGTTGCACCGCCTCGGCCGCCAGATAACGCGACGCCACCCAGAACAAGCGCTGTTACGGCGGTTAGGGTCATGTTCTGCCCCTGGGTCGGGTCACCCGATGAAATTAGTGCGGTGTAACAAATTGCGCCGAGCCCAACATAGACCCCGGCAATCAGATGCGCGCCTATGCGAACAACTTCAGTTTTGACCCCAGAAGTCCAGGCCGCACGCTCGTCATAGCCCGTCATTTTTAAATTAGAATAAAAGGTGGTCGCTGTGAATAGGTACCAGCCTGCTGTTGCGAGCACCAGGATCAGCAAAACTGGCGAGAAGATAGTCGTCCCTAGGCCCCAATCCTGCATAAAGGATGGCGCGGTGCCGCCGGGCCGCTTCAAGATAACAAGGTTTATGCCAGTTAAGGCAAGAAACCCGGAGAGTGATACGATGATTGGCTGTACTCGCACATAGATGACTACCAGAGCGAAGGCCAGTTGGTAAAGCATACCAAGACCAAGAGCGACAATAAAGGTGGCAATAGGGCTAATGAGGATCCCTGACGTGCTCAGTTTTACAACCACCACATTTATGAATGCCAGAAGCGGTCCAACGGCAAGGTCGATTGTGCCTCGCCCGGCAACGGCGAGGACCATCAGCGAATAGGTCGCGAGAATCAGAGGGGCCGCGACAATTATCGCCGCTCCCATGCCAGCAGGCGACACCAGGTTCGGCCCGCGTATCACCGCCGTTCCAAGAAGGGCAGCCATAAGCGCAATCGGCACCAGAAGATAGATATTTGGTGACTGGGCTTGTGTGACCATTAACTCGCTGTCTTAACCTCTTGGCGGCAACCCGCGAGATACCCCGCTAAGTTGGTCCATCATTTCCTCTAAAGATCAATTACCCTTCGCTGTGGATTGTCATCAGAGGGCCGGGTCAAACTGCCTCCGACACTGTTCTGACCGGACGACCAATTCTGGGTTGCACCACCACGTCGTTCTGGATCATTCTGCAGAATCTTCTTCAACACAGGCGTGATTACCTCTTTGAATTTGTCAGGATCCTCTGATGTTGGGAAATGTCCACCACCGAAAATGATACATTCGCTGTTCTTTACCTTTTCGGCCGTGCGCATCGTCATCTCTGGCGTACAAGCAAAATCGTACTCGCCAGTAAGAAAATAGATTGGCAGCTTTCCTGAAATCTTGTGGACCTTGTCGCGGTAATCTGAATCGACGGAGTAGTAGTATAGATCTCCCTTGAAGATTCCCGGCCCACCTTGAGCGTAATACCACCAGGTTTCCCAACGATACTCGTCTGGGCTTTCCGGAGACATCAGCCCGAAGACTGACGTTGCGACCGCCTCGCCGCCATGAATTTCCGGATGATGCAAGGGGTCGATCCACCACCCCGGCGAATAGTCACAGGCCTCCATCGCGATCAATGCTGAAAATTCATTCTCATATCGAAGAGCTAACTCCAGACAGATATTGCCCCCCATGGATTGTCCCATAATCACTGGTTTATGAAGCTCAAGGGCGCGGCAGAACTCGACGATGAATTCGGCATAGAAGCTGGTTGTCAACTTGTATTCATCTTCCTCAAGGTGCCAGCCTGCTGGTGGCAGAGATTTACCGTGTCGAGGAACATCGAACACTATGGTTCGGAAATTCGCGCTAATGTCCGGATCGCAAAGCTGATGGCGATACATGCGACCGTCTGATCCAGCGGTGTGCAGACATACCATCGGAACACCTTCGCCATTCTCCTCATAATAGGTTCGGTATGTTTTGCCCTGGCAGGTGACGTATACATATCGTCCAACAATTGGATCGTGCTTGTTCATCGCAGTCTCTCCTTATACTTCACGCATTAGGGCCAGCATCCATGTTAGCGCCCGCATATTTTGCCAGAACGGCTTCTGATTACCTTCGATGTGGAGCTGTTTATGCAGCGGATGGGCCATGGCCCAAATATCGTTGAACATCGGTGGTGGAACCTTCTGGCTGAACTTCATCCAGGCCGTTGAAGGTGCCCTGAGTGCAAATTCATAACCCATGTCGGATGGAACGAGTCCCTCGGAAATCCGTTCAATTTTCCCCCGCCGAACCTCGCAGAGAAAGTCAGTTTCGTCGATGCCAAGGACAAAGCGGACTGTGAAAAAACGCCCAATTACTGGCAACACTCGGTCTTCGTTTACCAAACGCGCCCAGCTTTCAACCCAATTAAGATCGAGGACACGTCTGCCGCCCAAATTGCTCATTTTGCTCTCCTTTAAATCATGCAGCTGGCAGTGCCGCGTTAGCTGGGCCATAGATGGCCGTGAAACTTGCTTGCTCTATAGTGACCGGCAATATTGTCTGCGAAAAGGCAACAAAATCTGCATCCTGAGGCAGATCTACGCTTTTCAATTTCAGCGCAAACAGTGTGAAAACATAGCGGTGTGGCCCATCTGGTGGCCATGGACCACTATAACCACGGCCAAAACCGGGGATATTAAAAGTTACAAAATCAGAGTTCAATTCTTGGGAACCGGATGGCATTCTGGCTGTCATCGACGCACCTTCGACAAGACCTTTAGCATCTGCTGGGATGTTGTAAACAAGCCAATGTGCAAAACTGCGCGAAAAGTTGAATTCTTGGGGCACGTCGGGATCGGTGATGGAAAGCGCTAAGCTTTGTGTTCCCTCCGGAACACTCTCCCAATCCAAAGGTGGTGACATTTTATGCACTTCTGTATAACGCGAAGGAATAACATCGCCTTGTTTGATCTCAGGTGATAACAGCATGAAGCCCGACTGGTTCATAACAAGTCTCCGCGGAAGATTGGGGCGGACACGCACCAATTTGGCAGCGGGCCTTTCACCATTTTTAGCTGGACGCCAGTCATCCAAATTTCTGACGTTAGTCGTGTGATCGTGCAGCGCCAATTTTTCAGCGCCACGTCCAAATGTTGCATTCAAAATCAGGTTAGTGTCAAATGGTGGAGTGAATTCGGAACTAACTATACCACCGCGGAATACCAATACCCGTGAACATAAATCTGTGAACTCCTCGATTTCGGATGACAGAAAGACGACGGCATTCCCTTTAGCGGCGAAGTCCCTAAGGTTGCGATAGAGATCGAGCTTGGCGCCAACATCAATGCCTCTGGCAGGATCATTCAATACCATAACGCCAGGATTTTCGGCAAAGGACCGTGCAATGAGAATCTTCTGCTGGTTGCCACCTGATAGTGATCCAATCAAGTTTCCCGAATTTCCCATTTTGGTTGCCAACTGGTTCGTCTCATGTTCGAAAATTGGATTCAGTTTTGCCCGGTTAATAAACCGCAGAAATCCAGCCACCGATTGCGTCGGATAGATTGACATTACCATGTTCTCGAATATTGACATATTCGGCAAGACGCCATCCTTCTTGCGATCGCCAGAAACATAGGAAATACCGGCCTTTCGGGCCGTCTGCATGTCAATTATTTGCTCTGCAGTTCCGTTCTGCACGACACTTATCCAGCCGTTTAACGGTTGTTGAACACCCGCGAGAACCTTGGCAAAATCGGCCTGTCCTTGCCCGTCTAACCCCGTGACCCCAACGATCTCGCCCGGATGCAAGTTGAAGTCAAAAAGTGAGGTGTTATGCCAGACTTGAAGGTCATGAGATCTTAGCACAGGCCGTTCGTCGAGTTGCTTAGCATGTCCCATGTTTGCTTCCACCCGTTGGCGTTCCGGCCCTGCGATAAGCTGCATGATGTTCTCTTCAGTAATCTGTGTTTTTTCCAGAGTTCCTACAGACTTTCCATCACGCAGTATTGTGGCACGGTCAGCGATCCTGACGAGTTCGGCTATTCTGTGCGTCACAATGAAGATCGTGCATCCGTCCTTTGTCAGGGAACGCATCTTAGCGAAAAGCCTTTCTGTTGCCTCGTAATCAAGCGCAGCAGAACTTTCATCAAGAATAAGAAGGCGCGGATTTGTTAGCATACCTCGCGCGATGGTAATCCACTGTTTTAAAGACAGCGGCAGGTCGCCGACGATGCTATCAGGGTCGAGTTCAAAACCAAGCAGGTCGGAGAGGATCTGTTTTGATCTGATGCGGCGCTCATCTCTCGGCTCTGCGGTTTCGAAAAGGTCATCAGAGCCTAGAAACAGGTTGTCCAATACAGAGCATTCATCTGCCACAAGCACTTCTTGATAAACATTGGAAATACCAAGTGCCTTTGACTCGGCAGGGTTTGTCGCTGTCTTGCCAAAGATGGACACTTGTCCGGAGTCTGGCTGAAGGACACCTGAGATGATCTTTGCAAGTGTTGACTTGCCAGACCCATTACCTCCGATTATGGCATGAACCTCACCCTCAAACGCCTTAAGGCTAACATGATCAAGCGCCCGAGTTGGTCCAAAATTTTTAGTTATGCCGACTAAATTCGCCGCAAGTGCCGACAATTATCCCTCCAATTTATCCCAAATGATTATGATCCTGGCCGTTATGGCACGGCCAGGATATATTTTTTGCTTTACGACTTCGGGTGTGATGCTACGTCGTATTTTTCCGGATCTGCAGGGCGCAGGAAGAAATTATTGAGAAATTCTTTGCCGGCCCATGCCTCGATGCCAGGATGATACCATTTGTCGGATTGCTCCGAACAGTCACTGGGGATGGCCGCCATCATCTCATTTTTGTCCATCGACACTGGAGTGGTGAGGATTGACTGTACCTTCGGCCCTTGTCCCTGGAGTGTCCGCATCATAATATTCCAGATCATTTCGAAATCGTCACCTGGAGGCCAAGCGTGGATTGCGCCGGAGACATAATCCGGGTTATTCCGCCAATAGCAAAGCGCGCCAAGCTCGGAACCAATTGTGATAGGAATCATGTCACGACCAGACTGCTGCAACGCGCGCAGAGCGCCAAGTTCGGACGCAGACTGAATTATGATACCATCGAGCTTGCCGGGGTTAGTGGCAAGCCACTTCTGAACCTCGGCTTGGGCGACCTGATCAGTCCACATGCCAGCAATTTGGCCCTTGACCTTCACGTCTGGAAAGTCTGCAAGTGCCTTCTCAATGCCGACATTCTGGCTGTCAGAAGCAGACGTACCTGGGATTCCCTCTACGTTGAGGACGCGACCTTTTCCACCAATTTCATTCGCCATCCACTCGCCCATCATCCGGCCGCCAACAACGAAGTTGGCAGAGGAGTTGATGGAATACGGGCTTGTCAGGTATCCGATTCCGGAGAATACAGCCACACTGTTTTTATAGGCATATTCCACAGATGCGTTTAGTGCAGTTGGGTTTGAACAACACACGATTATAGCGTCAACACCCTGATCCACCAACTGGCGGATCTGCTGTATTTGTGTCGCATCATTTAAATTGGACTGCGTGATGATGACCTCATCCAACATGCCAAGATCTTTCCATTTTGGAACAAGCTCGTTTTGCAAGCGATCCATCACCGCAGCTCGCCAGGTGTTGCCAGCATATGACGACGCGTATCCTACCTTCCATGGTGGGGGGTTTTTGGCCACCCAATCACGATAAGCACTTTCACCGATTGGCTGAACTGGATCCAGGAAATCTTTATTGTAAAGAGAATTTTGAATGTCGGTTGGCAGTTCGTTTACGCCAGCGCTAGCATTCGAGATTGCGAACATCGTGGTGCTTACAGCCAGCACACCGATGAGGCGTGAGAAAAAATTTGTCATTACCTTCCCCATTGTTTGTTTTACGGTTTATTCATCAACACTCCGATAACCCAAAAGAATCTTGGGAAATTTCAAAAAACGCTACTTTATTTTTATTATAATTGTATTTAGCGTATCCGGTCCTGCCGGATAATTTCAAGTGAATTTACTTTAAAACGATCAACGTCTGGAACAATTTTTGATGTCTTGACGTCAGACGTTGATGCTCAAGCCACTTGAGAGTGCAACAGTGAATTTCAGGGATCTGGCAAAACCCTCGGCAGATGCGCAGTCCTTGCAACATTCAGGTTTTGGCTAGAAGACCCTGATCTATCCAATACAAGTCAAGACTGCGAAACGTACGTTTTCACTGTCAAAAGACGATCTTACTTGGGTTCGCGAAGTATTGGCTTCGCTTGAAAAGACTTCACGAGGAGTGACAGTACAGCAATGACAAACTTTAATTAAACAACCCCGTTACACAAAATTAAAAACTTTGCCTGTGTGGCTGTCTAATTTTTAAACTGCTAACATGACATCATCTTTTTTTATAGTGAAAGTGACTTCTTAGATTGGTGAGGTGAGACGGTGGCACCACGATTTTCATTAAGACAGCTTGAATATATGGTTGCTGTGGCTGAATGTGGATCCGTTCTGTCAGCGTCAAAAGAAGTGAATGTGTCATCCTCTGCAATCTCTGCGGCTATTTCTCAACTAGAGGGGGAGCTTGGTGTGCAGCTTTTTGTGCGACAACATGCTCAGGGTTTAAATCTTACTTCGGTAGGAGAGCAATTTTTTAACGAGGCCAAAAAAATTCTTCATAGTGTGGCACTGCTTGGCGATCTCGCAAATGATGCAGTTCAATCCATGAGGGGTCCAATATCAATTGGTTGTTTTGTGACACTTGCACCGCTTGTGGCCGCCTCTGTTAGGCGTAGCTTCACAGAAGAATTCCCGCACGTTTCAATTACCATGCGAGAGGGCAATCAGGTTGAGTTGCTGGCTATGCTAGCTCGCGCTGAAATAGACATCGCCATTACCTATGATTTGGATATCCCAACGGGTTATGATTTTGAAGGAATGATTGACTTGCCACCACAACTGATCTTGGCAGAAGATGATCCGTTAGTAACAAAGACCAAAATCGATATACAAGATCTTGTTGACAAGCCAATGATATTGCTCGATCTGCCACTCAGCAGCGCTTATTTCCTGTCGCTATTTCAGGAGCTTGGCTTGCGGCCGAAGATTTTTGAACGTGTCTCAAATCTATCCAGCTTGCGCAGCCTCGTAGCAAACGGCTTTGGTTATGGCCTGCTTAACATCAGCACCAAAAAAAATCTTGCACCTGATGGAAAGAGATTGGTTTTTCGCCAATTGGTGGGAAAGCATCGGCCCATGGTTTTTGGTGTTGCGCGCATGAAAAGTGAGTATAGCTCCCGGATCGTGAACGCTTTTGCAGATCATATCCGCAAGCGGGTGAATGGTAACGGCTTGCCAGGAATGTCCTGAGGCGTCATTGACAGTTATGGGTGTTTTTGATCTCTCCCCAGATGATCAGCATAGGGGCAAAGTTTAAATTCGTTATAGACCGGTTCATCTATTTTGTTGTAATTTCACTTAGCTGTTTTGGACTACTTTTATCGCCAACGCAGAACATTTGGTCCGTCCCCTTTGTCTTTTCTGAAAATAGATCAACTGCAGTAAAGGCATCGATTACAGCCGTGATTTAAATAGCACATATGGCATCGTCTGCGGGGTTTATGAGACGCAATTGAGCTTTAATTTTTAGCCATTAAGGAAAATCTCGGTTCAAACGCATTCGCCGTGATCCCATCTGCGACTTTTCATCTGTGGCGCAAAGGCTTGGACAACGAGGAGCAGCAAATTCAGATTGAAATGGATAGTTCCCTGCCAGCTTGCCTCAACAATGGAGTCGGCATGCAGGTGCGGATTGACACCAACGGCTCTGACAGAGATATCAAATAAAAAAACCGGGCTTTGAACCTGGCTTGGTCAATTATGTGGCAGCTCCATTCTAAAAAAGATCGATGGCAAATATCCTACCCTTGCTTTAGGCGAGCACCGCCTCAAGCCAGTCCTGCCGCCGTCCAATCAGTATAAGATTGGCACTGGTGATGGACCGGGCTGTCGCCATGAAGGCCCCGATGCCGCCACCTGTGATCAATGCTGTCTTTTCAGCAACGTTGAACCAAGCGTTGTTAAATTTGTGCTCAGCCAAGATTCTCGCCTGGAAAATATTTACGCAAACGAATATCGGCGGAACGGGCATGCCCCTCCATACCCTCAAGGCGGGAGATACGCGCCGCAGTTTGGCCAACCTCGCGATTGGCTTCTCTTGTCATCCGCTGGGTGGTAACGATTTTCATAAATTTATGGACTGACAGCCCACCTGTATAGTGCGCCGCCCCCTTCGTAGGAAGGATGTGATTAGTACCTGAACATTTATCGCCATAGCTCACGGTTGTTTCCTCGCCAACAAACAGAGAACCATAATTCTTCAACGTGTCGGAATACCATTGGTCCCGGATTGTGTGGATTTCGAGATGCTCGGCTGCATATTTATCTGAAATCTGCACAACCTCTTCATGCGTATCACAAATGATGACCTCGCCATAATCCCTCCACGCGGCTGTCGCGGCATGGCGTGCTTTTTCTGGCAGTGCGCTGATATGTCCGTCTATCTGCGCCATGACATTATCCGCAAGTTTGCGCGAAGTGGTGAACAACCATGCCGGTGAGTCCGGCCCGTGTTCAGCCTGACTAACAAGATCCGCGGCAATAATAGCTGCGTCTGCTGTGTCGTCGGCGATAATAGCGATTTCTGTTGGTCCTGCAAACATGTCGATACCGACCCGCCCATATAATGTCCTTTTCGCCTCGGCAACAAAGCGATTGCCAGGACCAACTAGAATCCGGGCAGGTTTGCCAGTGAAAAGACCAAAGGCCATAGCGGCAATGCCCTGAACCCCGCCAAGCGAAAGAATGGTATCTGCGCCACAAATATTCATTGCATATATAATTGCCGGATTTGGTCCCTTTTTATTGGGAGCTGAGCAGGCAACGATATGCTCAACGCCGGCCACCTTGGCAGTGGCGATCGACATGATAGCTGATGCCACATGCGCGTAACGTCCACCCGGCACGTAGCAGCCGGCGGTTTCAATGGGAATCAGCTTCTGCCCGGCCCATAGCCCGGGTGACAGTTCGGTCTCAAACTCTTGAATCGATGTCTTTTGTGCCTCAGCGAATTTTGCTACTCTTTCAAATGCAAATTTGATGTCGTCCTTCAACTGGTCGGAAACGGTATCTGCGGCGTTGGCAATGGCCTCTTCTGAGACGATAGCCTCGCCGTGATAGCCATCAAGATCACGGCTATAGGCAAGCGCTGCTTCCTCGCGGCCATCCTCAATATCTGCTAGTATATCGGAGACGATTTTACGCGTCTCATCGGTGCCAGTCTGTGGTGTCTTGTTAGCTTTCTTGATATAGGTAATAGCCATTTTATTGTCCATAAATATAGGTTGGGAACCAAAGTGCAATCTGTGGGAGCATGAAGATCAGCGCCAGGCCCATGAGTTTGATCACCATAAACTGCATCATGCCGAGAATAATGTCTTTTAAATCCCATTCAGGCGCAACGCCTGCTGCTGCAAAAACAATTCTCAGCTTGGTTGATTTGGACATTAAATCCTCCGTTGTCATCTGGCGCCTCCAAATTTAGTTCCCAGCATCCAGTGGTGAAGGCATTACATTGGCCATATTTTGATGAGTAACATCTTTTCAGTTCTCCTCGTCGTCCATAGGACGGTGATTGAGAAACCGAAAATGAAAAACCGATGAGCAAGTCACACCTTAACTCCAGCGTCAAAGCCGCTTATGAGCTTAAGCTCAACAGCACCATCATAAGTCATGACGGCAGCCAGATAGACAAGGAATGCAAGCCCGGCATAGGAAAGCCAGCGAAAGCGTAACATGATTTTCATAATGACTGAGGCGAACAGCGCCATCATAGCAATTGCAAGCCCAAGTCCGAAGATTAGCAGCTGCGTGTTGTCCCGCGCGATTGCAGCAACAGCAACGATGTTGTCAATGGACATTGATACATCGGCAATTAAAATTGTGAATAGAGCTCGGCCGAACAATTTGTTGTTACCGCTGTTACTTGCATCACTTACGTTGCGCTGTTCGAGACCCTCAACGCTGTTAAACTTCCGCAGATCTCTGTAAAAACGCCAGCAGACCCAGCTCAGCAGCAGACCACCAATCAATAAAACCCCCTTGACTGCAAGAAGGTATGTAGCAACAACCGCAAAGAAAATCCGCAAACTGGCTGCCAATGCCATGCCAAGCATGATCGCCCGTTTTCGCAGTTCGGGCGCGAGACCAGCTGCTGCCATACCGATAACCAGCGCATTGTCACCCGACAGAATGATGTCTGCGAAAATAATCTGCGCAATGTTACTTATAGTGTCGAAAGTCAAAAGGTCTCCTTCAGCACTATATCAGATGCCTTTTCGCCTATCATGATTGTCGGGGCGTTAGTGTTGCCGGAAGTGATGACTGGCATGATCGATGCGTCTGCCACACGCAGACCGTCAATCCCATGTACCTGCAGTCTGTCATTCACAACTGCCATGCTGTCACTGCCCATCTTGCAGGTTCCTGTGGGATGATAGATTGTTGTCGCGGTATTGCGTGCCCATTCCAGAATGGCCTCATCATCATTGGTGCCAACGCTTAGACCAGGGCTGTGCTCATCGGTAATCAGTGATTTTACCGGCTCGGTTCCGCAGATGGTCCGTGCCATCTTAATGCCAGCGACAATGGTGTCACAGTCCGTGTTAGTTGCCAGATAGTTGGGATGAATTGCCGGATGATCATCTGGTTCGCCTGAACGCAGCTCAAGATGGCCGGTGCTTTCAGGGCGGAGCTGCGACACCGATGCCGTAAATGCAGAGAAGGTGTGTCTACTATCACCCGGTTTGTTAGCACTGAAGGGCTGGATATGGAACTGAATGTCAGGCGTGTCCAACTCCTGATTGGTTTTTAGAAAGGCTGCGCCAAGGCTGGCTGCCATGGCCATTGGCCCCGAGCCGGTGAGCGCGTATTCTGCAGCGATGGCAAGTCGCTGAAAGACACTTTTGGTCTCGGTGTTGATCGTGCTGGAGGTGCATTTGAAAACAGGCCGCGCCTGCAAATGGTCCTGCAAATTCTTGCCGACACCAGGCAGATCGTTCTTTACGTTAATCCCATGCGGCGTCAGTTCGCCACCGGCGCCAACGCCTGAGAGCATCAACAATTGAGGTGAACCAATGGCTCCCGCCGCGAGGATGATCTCGGCCTTTGCCTTGATGCGTGTTTTTACACCGCTTATCTGACAATCGACTGCTACCGCCTGTTTTCCCTCAAACACCACTTTGTCTGCTCGGGTGTCGGTGAAGATTGAGAGATTTTTGCGATTGCTGATTGGCTTAAGATAGGCTGCCGCTGAACTGCAGCGTCTGCCGTTGCGCATCGTCATTTGAAAATAGCCAACGCCTTCTTGGCTTCCACTGTTGTAGTCATCATTATATGGATAGCCAGCTTGTTTTGCTGCATCTACCCACGCATCGACAATGTCGCGGGCGACCCTGCTTTCCGACACATTGAGTGGTCCACCTGCGCCGCGGTTCCTGGTTTTGACACCTTCCCAATTTTCTGCGCGTTTGAACATCGGTAGAACATCGTCCCAGCCCCAACCTTGATTGCCAAGCTGTCGCCAATGATCAAAATCCTGCGTCTGCCCGCGCACATAAAGAAGCCCATTGATCGAACTGCTGCCACCAAGTACCTTGCCCCTCGGCCATGCGATTGAACGCCCATTTAGTCCGGGATCAGGCTGCGTTTGGTAGCACCAATCAGTTTTGGGATTTCCCATCATTTTGAAATAGCCGACGGGGATGTGTATCCAAGGCGACCTGTCGAGGCCGCCAGCTTCCAACAGCGCCACCCGATGTCTCGGATTGGCTGAAAGGCGGTTTGCAATTACGCAACCTGCAGATCCTGCGCCGACAACGACAAAGTCGAAATCCACTTGTCACCCCCAGGAGCCCATTTTTTTAATTTTTGAGACTTTTTATCTCTTTTTTAACCATTAATGTTTACTGTGCACGCTGTCCGGTCTGAATCAAGCCTTGAATGTGCTCGTTGGAGAGTGTCAAGAGAGAAAGCGGTGAAGAATGGCAAAGCGCATTCCACCAAATTTACGAGTTATCCATTTGCTAGAGGCGTTGGCCGAAGCAGCGGAGCCATTGACCCCAACTGAGCTGAATGGGCAGCTTAATTGGCCAAAGCAGACCATTCATCGCCTGTGCCAGACGATGATGGAAAATGGTCTTCTTGAGCGCCACAATAAACTTCTGCAGTTGACAACTCGAACCATGGAAATGGTGGCCAGCCTCTCTCGGCTTGCGGTCAATCGAACAATTTGCCACCAGACACTTGTAAGAATGGCCCGAGAGGTCGGTGAAACGATTAACTTTGTTCGTCCGGAAAAACAGGGAATGATTTATGTTGATCGCGTGGAGACAAACTGGCCGTTTCGCATTATGCTTCCTGTTGGCACACATGTGCCGTTTCATTGTACCGCTAGTGGAAAAACATTCTTTGCCAGTCTTCCAAAATTACGCCGTAAACAAATGATCGAGAGCCTCAATTTAGAGGCTTATACAAATCAGACTCATACCACTGTCGAGTGTCTCGAAGCAGAATTACAGGCGATCAGCAGGAATGGCTTTGCCCTTTATCGTGAAGAATTTTATACTGGAATGGTTGCCATTGCGGTGCCGGTCATTGATGGGGCAGGGCGCTACTTCGCGGCTCTGGGCTGTCACGGTCCGGTACAGCGATTCAGTCTTGTCGATGCTGAGGCTCGCAAATCTTTGTTGCTCGCAGCATCTGTGGAAATTTCAGCAAGCCTGTTTGGCATGTCTCCGGGTGAATAGTGATGTCAAAAATTAATAAATTCGATTTTCTCAATAGGTCTTTTATGACATGGTTGAGCAGTCAGTAATTTGATTATGTAATAGCATATTATTTGATCAATTTGGCTGGCGCCAGATCCACCTGATTTTTTTGAGCGGGTGTTAAATAGGAATTGGAGAAAAATATGAAAAGAATTGTTGTAGCTATTTTGGCAATCGCTGCCGTTGCAAGTGGCGCAGTATTTTTGCTGCCTGCACAGAATAATAAAGTAAAGGTTGGCTATATGACGACACTCTCAGGTGGAGCTGGTATCATCGGTAAGCAAATGCAGAATGCCGTCAATCTAGCGATGGAACACACTAACGGCAAACTTGGTGGAAAAGATGCTGAGGTAATTTTTGTTGATGACCAAAGAAAACCCGATGTGGCAAAGCAGCTCGCGAACCGTTTGATCAAGAGTGATAAAGTTGATGTGATTGCAGGTGTGATATGGTCAAATCTGCTTATGGCCATCCACAAACCGGTCACGCGTTCAGACACTTTGTTGATCAGTTCAAACGCTGGTCCGTCGCCTATCGCTGGAGAGGGGTGTCACAAGAATTTTGTATCCATGTCATGGCAGAATGACCAAACTCCCGAGGGTATGGGCAAGTATCTGCAGGATAGCGGAGTGAAGTCGGTTTATCTGATGGCGCCCAATTATCAAGCTGGCAAAGACATGCTCTCTGGTTTCAAGCGGCATTACACGGGGGACATCGTTGGCGAGGTCTACACGAAATTGGGACAGGCTGATTTTCAGGCTGAGTTGTCGGCATTGCGTGCCGTCAAGCCGGCGGCGACTTTTGTTTTTCAACCAGGCGGTATGGGGATTAATTTCGTCAAACAGTGGAACCAGGCCGGCATGAATGATCTAAGCAAGTTATTTACGGTGTTCACGGTTGATGGTGTCTCGTTGCCGGCGCTAAAAGACACGGCACTCGGCGTGATTGCAACTCAGACATGGTCTCCTGATCTTGACAATGCAATGAACCAGAAATTTGTTGCCGATTACCAGGCCAAGCATGGTGGCTATCCGTCCTTCTATGCAGCGCAAGCTTATGACACCATGATGGCGATCGATTATGCGATCGGTAAAGCTGGTAGTGCCGATACAGAAGCTATGCGTGCAGTGCTAGCTGATGGTGGAATTCCGACAACACGCGGTGAATTGCAAATGAATACGAACCAGTTCCCAATTCAGAACGTCTATCTGCGTGAAGTGGTGCTGGACTCCGATGGGGTGGCAACAACCAAAGTTATCGATACGGTTTTTGAGGATCATGGTGATGCCTATGCAAAGGATTGCAAGTTTTAGGCTATGAAGATGCGTTTCAGTTGAAATTTTCTCAGCTGATGCGCCCCTTTTATTGCAAGGCGAGTTGATCCATGACCTTTACGCTTCTGCTTGAGCAGATTTTCAACGGTTTGCAGTCTGGCGTAACGCTGTTTTTAATTGCGGCTGGCTTGACCCTGATACTCGGCGTAATGAATTTCGTTTTTCTGGCCCATGGCGCACAGGTGATGATTGGGGCTTACGCTGCTGCCAGCCTGATCAGCATCACAGGCAATTTCTATGTTGCGGCACTGGCGGCAATTCCCATCACCTTTTTGTGCGGTTACGTGCTTGAGTACCTGTTGATAAGACATCTTTATCAACGTGATCACATGGATCAGGTGTTGGCCACCTTTGGTCTAATTCTGTTCTTTAATGAGTTGATCAGGATTGGTTTCGGCCCGGCGGCGCTATTCTCCAACCTACCACCAAGTCTGTCAGGTTTTGTGTATATCCTGCCAGATTCACCCTATCCGGTGTACCGCCTTTTGGTCATTGGAGTGGGACTGGTCTGTGCTGCTGGCATTTACTATCTCGTCACCCGCACAAAGATTGGGGCGATGGTGAGAGCTGGCGCCAGCAATGAATCTATGGCTGCTGCTCTTGGGGTGAATATTAGGTTGCTGCGGCGGTTTATTTTTTCAGCTGGTGCCTGCTTTGCTGGTATTGCTGGTATAATGCTTGGGCCGCTGACAGCTGTTGAACCTGGAATGGGTGAACCATTACTTATCCTGTCTTTGGTCGTGATTATCATAGGTGGTTTGGGGTCAGTGCACGGTGCATTCATCGCGGCTGTCGTCGTTGGTATTGTCGACACTCTTGGCCGGGTTGTTTTGCCGCTCCTCTTGCGCAGCGTCATGGAACAATCTGCTGCAGATGGTGCTGGTCCAGCTCTCGCCTCGATGATGGTTTATCTGTTGATGACAGTTGTGCTGGTATTCAAGCCAACTGGGCTTTTTCCCGCAAAGGGCTGAAGTAAGATGGACTTATTCAAATTCCTTTGGACTGGGGTGAAAGAGCAGCAAATGCTGTTTGGACTGCTAACAGGATTTGCTTTGTTTCCGATCTATACGGCCTATGCTGATCTGCCTTTTTGGAATGATGTTGCAATGCGGATCATGCTGCTTGGCATGGCGGCGATGGGGCTGAACCTTATTTTAGGGTATGGCGGTATGGTGTCCTTTGGTCACGCTGCCTTTGTGGGTATCGGTGCCTATTGCGCTGGTATCAGCCAGTTTTACGGACTGAACAATGGATGGGCCCATCTGGGACTGAGCTTGGGTGTTTGTGGCATTTTGGGACTTGTCATAAGTTTTCTAGCACTGAGGACCAGCGGGATCTATTTCATTATGATTACGCTTGCGTTTGCGCAGATGCTGTTCTTCCTTTTTGTCAGCCTTGAACAATATGGGGGTGACGATGGAATGAGTATTAATCGTGCTGATTTCATGCTGTTTGATTTGTATAACCCACTCAGGCTCTATTATTTGATCTGGTCCGCTTTGCTGATCATCAGTGTAATCCTTTTGTTTATCGTTCACTCTCGGTTCGGTGTAGTGTTGCGGGCGATCAATAACAACGAATCACGGGTGGAAGCGCTGGGTCTCTCTCCCCTGCGTTACAAGGTAACCGGCTATATCATTTCGGCAATGATCTGCGGTGTGGCTGGTACACTATTTGCAAGCTGGCAAGAATATGTGTCACCGGACATCATGCATTGGTCCCGTTCGGGTGAGCTGATGATCATCATCATTCTAGGCGGACTTGCCACTCTGGCTGGCCCATTGCTGGGTGCGGTAGTGTTTTTCATTCTAGAGGAGTTGTTACCGGAATTGTTAAATCTTGTTGCGCCTAGCTATGCCGAGAACTGGATGATTATTTTTGGTCCCATCATGATTTTTGTGGTTTTGTTTGCCCGTGGCGGCTTGATGGGCTGGGTATCGCGATTGGCCGCACGGAGGATGTCCGACCACGGAGTTGGCCAATGATCGCCACTGTTCTTGATCTCGTCAATTTGAACAAATCATATGGTGTCTTGCAGGCAACAGCAGACCTTAGCCTATCTGTCGAGCGTGGACAGATTCACGCATTGATCGGCCCAAATGGAGCTGGCAAGACAACATTGATCAACCAGATATACGGGTCCGAGATACCTGACAGTGGTTGTGTCTTTCTCAACGGTGAGAATATAACCGGCCTGTCGGTGCCAAAACGTGTGCGAAAGGGTATTGGTCGATCCTTTCAGATTAGCAATGTTTTGACAGAGTTTGCTGTTATCGAAAATGCCATCATTGCCGAGCAAGCGCGGCGTGATGAGTCCTTTCATTTCTTCCGTCCAGCTTTTAGCGATCAGGACTTGATTGCTGGTGCAATGATTGTGCTTGAGAGGGTCGGGTTGCAGAAACGGTCTGGTGATCTGGTAGCTGATCTGGCCCATGGGGAGCGCCGCCTTCTCGAACTTGCGCTGGCACTGTCTGGCACTCCCTCGATGCTGTTGCTTGACGAACCCATGGCGGGTGCCGGATTCGAGGAAACACTGCATATGACAAGGGTTATTGATGGTATGCGGGACAATGTTGGCATCCTGCTGGTCGAACATGATATGGACGCAGTTTTTCGGCTTGCCGATGTGATTACAGTTCTTGTGGAAGGGCAAATCATCGCTAGCGGAAAACCTGATGAGATCAGAGCAAACTGCGAGGTTCTTGCAGCATATCTGGGAGACGAGGAATAGGTGATGCTTAAGCTGGAAAATGTTCAGGCAGGGTATGGCGCTGGGCAGGTGCTGCTAGGCGTTGATCTGGAGATACTTCCCGGCACCTGCGTATCCCTCTTGGGCCGAAATGGTATGGGTAAGACAACAACCATCCGGACAATCATGGGTCAGTTGGCATTGCAGGGAGGTCGTATCTTACGCTTTGGAGACAGCAATGTGCCGCGCGATGTTTTTGAAATTGCCCGAGCCGGCATTGGTCTTGTTCCAGAAGGACGGCAGATTTTTCCCAATCTGAGTGTAGCTGAAAACCTCCGCACTTTCCATCGCCCGCCGTTAGTAAAAGGTGGGAGTGAGTGGACTTATGATTGTGTGCTTGACCTGTTTCCGCGCCTGCGTGACCGCGTTGACCATGCGGGGAGCCAACTTTCTGGCGGTGAGCAGCAGATGCTCGCTATTGGCAGAGCGTTGATGACTAACCCAAGATTGCTTATCCTTGATGAGGCAACCGAGGGTCTTGCGCCAATCATCAGGGCCCAGATTTGGGATTGTCTGGCCACTCTCAAGGCAGCAGGACAATCTATTCTCGTCGTTGACAAGAATATCGCCGCATTAACCCGGCTCGCGGATCAACATTTCATTCTGGAAAAGGGTAGGATCGTGTGGCGCGGCGACAGCGCGGCGCTGTCCGGTGATACTGCCGTGAAATTGCGTTATCTGGGTGTCTGATCTGCCCAACCGGTGGATGAGGTTGGCCCATCATTAAACCCGTGCCTTTGCCTGGTGTGAGGGTTAAGCCTCTTGCTGAAATTGCCGGAGCGGTAGCATTTTTGTTGGCCTTTAGCAGGGAGATATAAGATGAACCCAGAAAACCCCGAAGCGCTGATCACCATCATTATCGCCGGCATCGGCTATGGCATTTATATCGGTGGTGAGGCGTTGCAAAAACGGCGGTTGGCCAAGCCAGACCAATATCATTTGCTACAGATTGTTGCACTACTCGCTAGATATGGTGGCGGAACCATGATGATTCTGCCGTTGATCCTGTATGTCCTCTCGTGGGCAACATCAAAATTTTAGACGTTTATCGGTTGCGCGGTGAGACTAACGCGAGGCCAATCATCATCAAAGCCAGCGATGCCCAGACCCAATTCGAGTGCACCTCTGCAAAGATCGCGATCCCCCAGAACACACCCGAGATGGTGACAAGATAGCCCACCTGGCTGGCAAAGACAGGTCCGGAGCGGTTGACCGTCAGGACATACAGGGTATAAGCGATGGCGGTGATGCTGCCAAGACCGATCACTGACCATTCCAGTATGGAAAAAGGCAGGGCTGGCAGGAACATCTGGTCAAAAGCCAGGGCTAGAGGACCAAGCAGCGCAATCGCCATCAAATTCATGCCGCAGGCAATTCGGATAGGCCCAATGTCACTGATTGTCTGGCGGGCCAGATAGATGTTTTCAGCGGCATAGCAAAGCGAACTCAGACAAGCGAGCAGTACCCATGGTGTCGCGGCGGTGTCCGGCAGACTGTTGGTTGGCAGGACAAGTAGCAGGATGGCTATCGTGCCGCACAACACACCACTGATCCGTATCATGGAAAACGCTTCAATTCGCATGCTTAGCGCCATGCAATAGGTCAGGATTGGTACCAGAGTGACAGTGATCGCAAGAACTCCGGATGGCACCCGTGATGCGGCAATATAGAAGGCAACGCTGGGAAGGGCGACACCCAGCAATGCAATGATGATGAATGGGCCAATATGGTGGGAGCGCAGGGTAAAGTGGCGACCGCGCACGCTCGAAAAGGACAGCAGGATAATGCTTGAAATGATCGTCTGCCAAAAAGCAATTCCAAGCGGGGTACCTCCATTTTCAACAGCCATTCGGGTAAAAGAAAAGGAAAGACCCCAAAGCACGCCCATCAGCAGGAGGCCAAGCCACGGAAGCAGCCGCAGCAGTGATTTCACCAAATCTCCGCGGCTTTTGCAGCCGATATTTCAACGGGGGTAAGATAGGATGTGATTTGGCCCAGGCAGCCCTCAACCAGTGGCAAATCGGCAGCGAGGGCAAGGGCGGCATAAAGTGCCGTGTCAGCGCCTAGCACGGGCATCCTAACGGCGGCTTCGAGCGTCTGGATCTGTTTTAATGTGCGAGCGCCCATTCCTGTTACGACGATGGCATCACTCTCGGGAGCGTCTGCGGCAATGCCGACAATAGCCTGTTCAATTAATGTGGGCGAGGGATTGCGCAGTGCGTCTGGCAGAGAGGCTGGCCCAACAATGCCAGCATCCTTGAAATTCTGCGCAAGGGTTACATCAAGGCCGGTGTTAAAAACATAATGATGCCAGGCGTTTTTCCAGTCCGTTGGGTGATAGGTGCAGGCGAGTGCTGGCCGCCGCGCACCAAGAAGGCCCAACATATCTATGATGGCCGTTCCAGTCATTATCAACGGCACACCGGCCCGGGCGGCAATGCGGCGACCGCGAAGCCTGGCAGCGTTGGTATTTGGCTGGCCTGCCCATCCAAGCGAGGTGCCAACACAGGCCACAATATCACATCCATTACGAGCCAGTTGCGCTGCCGCTTCCATCAGCGCCTCATCGGTACTGGCCATGCAATCGAGCGTATAAGTGGCTACATTCTCGGCCAGCATCACGCTTTGTACATTGACTGCATCGAGAGTGATGTCAGAGAGCTCCTGCGCGCTGGGATCATCCCATCCGGGAAGCGATATGAGCCCTATCGTTTTGGTCATTGTGTAAGCCTCGCTGGCGGAATTGGCAGTTTGTCCGGCGACTTCTGACCAATGCTACAGCTTGTAGTAATTGTGTCATCATTTATTTTGTTGAATCGTTGAAAATAAGAACGAGTCCGAGCGCAAGGATTCGACAGGGTTAATAAGGCCATGGGCGAAACCCTACTCCACCCCAGAATTGAGGCTGAACAGCAGGAGTTGCGAATGCCTATTGACGCCGGCAGGTAGTCCCGTGCACCGGTTGTACTTGATCAGCAATCTGTCGGCTGTCTGTCACGCATGGACATCATCTGGGAGCAATCAATGGATGTGGCACATGAGGAGAAGAGCAAGACGCGGATCGCGATGTTGGCGGCGTCGCATCGTATCGATAAAGATAAGCTTGGCTATAGCCTTGCTTGTGGTGAGCATATCTCCCCGCGGCGTCTAGAGATTGATCCCATTGTTACCCTGTGTGTTGACTACCAACGTTAAATTCTGTGATCTCCTGGTCTCTGTCCAACCAAATTCCATATTCTGCTCCTGTTACTGACTTTCGCGTTTGGCCCTAGTATCTAGCCTGGTATCTTTGATCCGACAGAAATATCAGGGTTCATTAACCTTTTATTTAACAGATTCCCCGCATCCTGCTCAGACAAAGCGGTTAAGAAAAGAGGTTTTGCGGGGTGCGGCATGATTCATGGTTCTTCTCCGTCTCTGCACACATTAACTGTGGGCATTTCAATGGCCAGAAGAACGCCATGCTGCAGACCAGGTTGAGCGCCAAATTCCAGTTGGCTGCAGGGCCGTGTCTTTTATCTGGCTATTTTATTACGGAGTAATCATCATTTGGCGAGGTAGACGTTCTGGCTAATGTTCTCGTCCTGATAGGTATTGGCAAAAACAACCCTTTCGGCAATTGCATCGACAAAGACTGTGCGCAGATGCCCATTAAAGCTGTCATCAGTTGAATCGTTTAATTACAGACCAAAAATACAATTCTCCGCAAGATTTAATTTGAGGCCAGAGAGGCCTTAGGCACCTTAGAAGCCAGTATTCTTAGGTGCCAGGTGAAAATCGGAGGCGAGGTTGATATCGACCAGAATGGCATTAAAGCACCGGCCTCGCTGTGTGGTGTCAAAGCCACAATAACCTCCGGTGCTGGCGAAGAAATCGCTGCAGACGAATTTGCATCGCGGATTGGCACACAAAATTTTGCCAAGCAGCAGCAGGTCCGATTTATGCCAGTCGATGATCGCCTGAAGCGCCTTAACAACCCATAGACTGCCAACAGAGTTGTTGCAAAGCACCGAATCGGTGTTGTAGCCAAGTCCGACGCCACTAACCACGACGTCCAGCTGCCGCCCTTTGTCATCCTGCTCACGGTGATAGGCAAGGCCAAGCGTGGCAAGGGCAATTTCCGAAGTGGTGAAAGGATCAGACATCAGGTGCTCATCACCAAGCATAATCTCAACGATATCCGTTTTTAGCCGGAAATCACGGCGGCGGCGTGGTGATATTGGGCCAATTGGAGTTGGCTGATAGGCAATCTCTTCAAAAAATGCCGACATTTTACTTGTGTCTTCTGGCTTGTGGAACTGGTGTCACTATTTGGGGTTTTTGAATTGATGTAGCTTATTTCAAATCTGCGGCACCGCAATTGTTACACCGCCATTCATGACCACTTCGACTGAGCCAGGCAATCGTGGCGGTCGTGAAATCAATGCCTTGCCATCGCTGATTTTCAATAAGGGATTACAAAATCATATCAAATTATTCCTCTATGCAGGCATCTGAACGCCCTATCTTTGTCTCGCTGATGCGTGGATTGCGTCGCTGTTGCCCGCAATGCGGGGATGATGCCTTGCTCGCAAGATATCTGACGCCTATTGAGAACTGCAATATTTGTGGCGAGGATTTTTCGGTAATCAGCGCCGATGATGGCCCGGCCTAAGCAATGCTGTGTGTTCCTGGGCACGTTGTGGTGCCCTTAATGTTATTCGTCAGACGCGATGAAACCACTCCGATCTGGTTGGCAATCAGCATTTTGATGATGGTTATGCTGAGAGGTGTCTTTATCCCGCTGCCGCGCGCTAAAGGTCTATTCATTGCGCTGATCTGGACGATAGGTTCCACTGGCGAAGATTACACCGCTGGAAAGACGGCCCATAATCGCCGTTGCGAGACACCACCTTTCAGCGAATAGACACAAACGCTAATTGAGGGTTTTGCTTTATTTTATGCCATAATGAAAAAATTCTTGATTTTTTCATTCAGAGTAAGCAGCGTTTTCATATGGGGGAAAGCGTTATGCTTGTCGACACTGAAAATGTGGGCAGACCAGTTGCCGCGGTAAAGGGTGCTGACAATTCATCGGTTAAATCAACGGGACAGATTGGCGCTGATTTTCGTGCATTGCGCCGGGCTCGTGGCTGGACCCTGAGCGAGCTTGCTGAACAGCTGGATCGTTCGGTTGGCTGGCTGTCTCAGGTGGAGCGCGGTGTCTCGGAGCCGGCGCTCGATGATGTGCGCATAATTGCGGCACTTTTCTCTTTGCCAGTCAGTTTTTTCTTCAGCCACAGCCCCGACACGCCAGAGTGTCAGTATGTGGTGCGTGCTGACAGCCGTCGGGCGATGAGTGATGACAGCAAGGGTTTGGTCGAAAGTCTATTGTCACCAGATCTGGGTGGTGCCTTTGAAATAGTACATTCGGTATTCGCTGTAGGGGCGAAATGCCCGAAGCCATTCGGCCGGCCTACTGAGGAGGCCGGTTATGTCATTGATGGCAGTCTGACTTTGATCATTGATGGTAGGGAATTTGTGCTGAACACCGGGGATAGCTTTCGCTTCGCGGGTGAAACGGTGTCATGGATAAATCAAGGAACAAAACCGGCGGTACTGATATGGGTGATTGCACCACCTGTCTATTAGCCGGTTTTTAGGATGAGAAATGGGGCAATGTTGTTGGCCCACGATTGGGAGACGAAAACAAGATGGACGATATGGCAAACATGAACCAGACCCAGAAGCCAACGGCAAAACTGCCTGCGTCAGCGCGGGTTGTTGTCATTGGTGGAGGTGCGGTTGGCGCCTCGGTACTTTATCATCTGGCTGAACTTGGATGGACGGATTGCGTTTTACTGGAAAAGAACGAACTGACCTCAGGGTCGACGTGGCATGCGGCTGGCAATTGTCCCAATTATGTGGGGTCCTGGACGATTATGAAGATCCAGTCCTACTCAACAAGTCTGTATCGCAGACTTGGAGAGCTTGTTGATTATCCGATGAATTACCATATCACCGGTGCCATTCGGCTTGCCCATTCGCGCCAGCGCATGGAGGAATTTCGCCATGTTGAGTGTATGGGCCGACAGATGGGTGTGGAATTCACCGAAATGTCGAATGAGGAGATGCGTGATATCTATCCGTTTCTTGAGACGCACGACCTCTATGGTGGCCAGTGGGACCCTCTTGACGGCGATATTGATCCCGCGCAATTGACGCAGGCGCTTGCCAAGGGTGCCCGTGACATGGGACAGACGATTGTTCGCTTCTGTCCGGTGACCGCTGTCCGCAGGGAAAATGGTGAATGGGTGCTTAACACGCCTGCCGGTGAAATCCGATGTGAATATGTTGTCAATGCCGCCGGCTATCGGGCGGCTGAGCTCGGCCGCATGTTTGGTCGCAATGTGCCGTGTGTCTCGTTGGCGCATCAATATTTGATTACCGAGGCTATTTCGGAATTGACGGTGCGCGATGAAAAGCTGCCTTTGCTGCGCGACCCTGACAGCTCTTACTATCTGCGTCAGGAAAAGGATGGGCTGTTGCTCGGGCCTTATGAAAAAAACTGCCGGGCGCACTGGATAGACACTTCGGACCCGATGCCAGAGGATTTCTCGTTTCAACTTTACAATGATGATCTGGAACGCCTTGAATGGTATATTGAGGACGCTTGTGCACGTGTGCCAATTCTTGGTACCGGTGGAATTACCAGGGTGGTGAATGGCCCTATTCCCTACACACCTGACGGCTTGCCCCTAATCGGCCAGATGCCCGGAGTGCCGAACGCCTTTGAGGCCTGTGTGTTCACCTTTGGGATTGTCCAGGCAGGTGGGGCCGGAAAGCTGTTATCGGAAATCATCGTGGAGGGTGAGGCGGAAACAGACAGTTGGGCCGTTGATCCGCGCCGCTTCACCGATCATGTCGATGATGCCTACACCGCCGCCAAGGCCATCGAGACCTACAGCCATGAATATGCAATGCATTTTCCGCAGATTCAGTGGCCAGCCGCTCGCAAGGCCAAGGTCACGCCGTTATATGGAAGACTGGAGGCAGCTGGTGCGGAATTTGGCTCATATGGGGGCTGGGAGCGCGCTGATTGGTTCCCGCAGACCGCTTCGGACCGACGCCCCGCCGATAGCTATGACCGCCAGCATTGGTTTGACGCAGTAGCGGCTGAATGTCGGCACGTCGCTGAACATGTTGGCATCCTCGAACTTACTGGCTTTTCTCGCTTCATGCTTGAGGGCGATGGTGCTGCCGACTGGTTGCGGCGTCAGATCACCGGTGGCTTGCCAAAAATAGGTCGGATCGGACTTGTCTATTTTGCCTCTGCCAAGGGCAGGATTCTCAGCGAGATGACAGCCACCCGTCTGGCTGAGGACAAGATCCTGTTGATGACCGGTGCTGGTGCATATTGGCATGATCGTGATCTGCTGCAATTTGAATTGCCACATGATGGCAGAATCAGCCTGACCGATGTTACCGCAGAAATGGCGACATTGTTGGTGACCGGGCCGAAAGCGCCGGCGCTGTTGGGTGAGGTTGCAGGTGCTGCGATGAGTCACGCTGATTTTGCCTGGCTCTCGCACCAGCAACTTTCGATTGCTGGTGTCACTGTTACTGCCATTCGTGTTTCCTTCGCTGGTGAGGCTGGCTGGGAGCTTCACTGTCCAATGGGCGATGTTGCGGCAGTTTATGATGCAATCATTGAAGGGGGTGTAGCTCACCAGCTTGGCCATTTTGGCATGCTGGCGCTGGACTCCATGCGGCTTGAAAAGGGCTACCGGTCGTGGAAATCCGATCTGACATCTGACTATTCAATGTTAGAGAGCGGGCTTGAACGCTGGGTGAATTTCGGCAAAGAGGAGTTTGTCGGCAGGGCAAGGCTGTTGGCCGAACATCAGGCTGGTTCCAAGCGGCAATTTGTGACGCTGACAGTTGATGATCCCAAAGACGATGAGCCATTTGGTGAGGCGGTATATCTCAGCACGGTTAATGTCGATGGCAGGGCTGCTGGTCTTGTGGTCTCGGCTGGTTATGGTCATCGTACAGGCAAATCAATTGCCATGGCTGTTCTCGACAAAGACGCACTCACCACTGGTTCTGCGATCAGTATCTCAATCCTTGGACGTGAGCGTGCGGCGCATTTTGTTGATGGTGGGGTTCTGTATGATCCAGAAAATGCAAGGATGAAGGTTTAATCTCATGAGCATTCCCACAAAGGCGCGCGCTGTAATCATTGGTGGTGGTGTGATTGGTTGTTCGATCGCCTATCACCTCGGAAAACTTGGCTGGAAGGATGTTTTGTTGCTTGAGCGCAAACAACTTACCTGTGGAACGACATGGCATGCTGCCGGCCTGATTGCGCAACTTCGGGCAACGCAGAATATGACGCGGCTGGCGAAGTATTCACAGGAGCTGTATTTTGGTCTGGAAGCGGAAACCGGTGTTGCCACCGGTTTCAAGCGAAACGGATCAATTACGTTGGCACTGACTGATGAGCGTATGGAGGAACTAAGCCGGTCAGCGGCTATGGCCCGCGCTTTTGGAGTCGAAATTGATGAAATCGGCTCTTCAGAGATCATTGACCGTTATCCACATCTGAATGTTGAGGATGCCGTTGGTGGCGTATGGCTGCCACAGGATGGTCAGGCTGATCCGGTCAATATCACGCAGGCGCTTGCCACGGGGGCCCGCAATTACGGGGTCAGCATCATTCAGGGTGTAAAAGTCACTGGTATTCACCAGCGTGATGGCCGTGTAAGTGGCGTTATAACAGATCAAGGGCCGATTGAGGCGGATTATGTGGTCAACGCAGGTGGTATGTGGGCGCGTGAAATTGGTGCAATGGCAGGCGTTGCGGTGCCGCTTCATGCCTGTGAGCATTTTTACATTGTCACTGAGGGCATTGCCGATCTGACAAAGAATCTACCTGTGCTGCGCGTGCCCGATGAATGCGCTTATTACAAGGAGGATGCTGGCAAAATTCTGCTTGGTGCCTTTGAGCCAAATTCCAAGCCTTGGGGCATGGATGGCATTCCCGATGATTTCGAGTTTGATTCACTGCCTGAGGATTTTGATCATTTCGAACCGATACTTGAACGCGCGGTGGAGCGGATGCCGGTTCTTGCTGACGTAGGGATCCAGACCTTTTTCAATGGGCCGGAGAGCTTTACGCCTGATGACCGGTATATTCTTGGTGAAGCACCCGAATTGATGAATTTCTTTATTGCTGCAGGGTTTAACTCGGTTGGCATCCAATCGGCTGGTGGCGCCGGCATGGTCCTTGCTGAATGGATGGAAACTGGAAATGCACCCATGGATCTGTGGGATGTTGACATACGCCGCATGCAGCCGTTCCAGGCGAACCAGCGCTATCTTGAGACTCGCGTCTCTGAAACGCTTGGCCTGCTATATGCCGATCATTTCCCCTATCGTCAGGTTGAAACGGCACGAGATGTGCGGCAATCCCCCGTGCATGATCGGCTAAAGGCGGCGGGCGCCTGTTTCGGCGAGGTCAGTGGGTGGGAGCGCGCCAACTGGTTCCTGCCGCAAGCGGAGCAGAAGAGGGGACTACAACCCCGTTACGAATATAGCTGGAAGCGGCAGAACTGGTTTGATTATAGCGCTAAGGAACATCTGGCTGTACGTGAGCGTGTGGGCATGTTCGATATGTCGAGCTTTGGTAAAATCCGTGTCGTAGGCCGCGATGCCGAGGCCGTACTGCAGCGGATCGCGGCAAATGATGTCGCCGTTGAACCTGGCAAAATCGTCTATACCCAATTCCTCAATGAGGATGGCAGAATTGAGGCTGACGTCACTGTAAGCCGGCTGTCGTCAGACGAGTTTCTGGTGATAACGCCTGCGGCAACTGTGCGGCGTGACCTGCATTGGATCACCGGGCACATCCCTGATGATGCACATGCCTTTGCCATGGATGTTACCGCGGGTGAGGCTGTTTTTGTTGTCATGGGGCCACAGGCACGAGACTTTCTGTCTCCCCTTACACCGCAAAGCCTGACGAATGAGGCCTTCCCTTTCGGGACCATGCAGACCATTGAAATTGGACATGCGCTGGCTCGGGCGCACCGGGTGACGTATGTTGGTGAACTTGGCTGGGAACTCTATGTGTCAGCTGATATGGCAAATCATGTTTTTGACACGATCGTGTCGCGTGCTGAGGATCATCCGCTTCAGTTTTGTGGCCTCCACGCTCTAGATAGCTGCAGGATTGAAAAGGCATTCCGGCATTTCGGCCATGATATTTCAAATGAAGATCATGTTCTCGAGGCTGGGCTTGGCTTTGCAGTAAAGGAAACAAAACCGGAGGGACGTTTCGGCCCGATGATCGGGTGTGATGCGGTGAAAGCGAAACGCAATGACGGGCTATCGCAACGTTTGATGCAATTTCGTCTGAAAGACCCTGATCCGCTTCTCTATCACAATGAGGCTATTTTGCGTGATGGTGAGCTTGTTGGCTATCTGACAAGCGGCAATTATGGTCATCATCTTGCTGGTGCCATTGGCCTTGGCTATGTCAAGTGCGGGGTGGCTGGCGAGAGCGCGCAGGATCAGTTGAAATCCACTTACTCGATTGATATTGCAGGTAAAATTATTGAGGCTGAGGTTAGCCTCAAGCCCATGTACGACCCCAGGGCCGTACAGGTGCGGCTTTAGCATACGGAGGTCAAAATGACCATTTGGCAAAGTAGAAACATTCCCCAATCAAACCGCCGTAGTGGTGGGCGTGAAGCCAGGCGAACAATCCGCACAGCTCCTTTGGCTGAAAAATTGCGTCCAGTTAGAGCTGGCATGACTGGCGGCACATTTCGCCCTCTTGATAACGCTGGGGTGGATGCCATTGAGGATGCCGTCTTTCAGATTCTTGAAGAGATTGGTCTCAGCCAGGCACCAGAAAGTGCTGTTGCCTATATGACAGATGTCGGGGCGATTGCTGGCGATGATGGGCGAATCAGGTTCCCCCGTCCGGTTGTTCGCAAGTTGCTGGCCATTGCGGCGCGAAACATTACGCTGAACGCACAGAACCCCAAACATGATCTGTTTCTGTCTGGATCGCGTGTTCATTTTGGCACTGCCGGTGCTGCTGTGCATGTTGTGGATGTGCAGAATAATGCCTACCGCGAGTCACATCTTGCCGATATCTATGATGCGGCCCGGATCGTGGAAAATATGGACAATATACATTTTTTCCAGCGTCCCATGGTGGCGCGCGATATCGAGGATCCGGCGGCACTTGATCTCAACACGCTCTATGCTGCTCTCAAGGGTACCACAAAACATGTGGGGGTCAGTTTCACAGAATCCCACTTCATGGCTCCCTGCATTTCGATGCTGCATGACATCGCTGGCGGCGAGGAAAAATGGCGTGAGCGGCCCTTTGTATCGAACAGCAATTGTTTTGTTGTCCCGCCTTTACGTTTTGCCACTGAATCTTGCCTTGTCATGGAAGAAGCGGTAAAGGCGGGCATGCCAGTTCTGCTATTGTCTGCTGGCCAGGCTGGCGCCACTGCTCCTGCTAGCATTGCCGGCGCCGTTGCACAGGCTCTTTCAGAGGTTGTGGCAGGCCTGATCTATGTCAATGCAATGGTCCCGGGACATCCCTGCATTGTAGGTACCTGGCCATTTGTTTCTGACCTGCGAACCGGTGCCATGTCCGGTGGTTCAGGTGAACAGGGGTTGCTTACCGCAGCCTGCGCTCAGATGTTGCGTCATTTTGATTTGCCGGGCGGCGCTGCATCGGGGATGGCTGACTCAAAGATGCCGGATGCGCAGTCAGGCTATGAAAAAGGAAGCACGGCTGTCCTGGCAGGACTAGCCGGTCTCAATATGGTCTATGAGGCCGCTGGCATGCATGCCTCGCTTCTCGGTTTCTGTCTGGAGAGCCTGATTATCGACAATGATATGCTGGGTCAATGCATGCGCTGTGTCAGGGGCGTTGAGGTGAATGAACAGACGCTTGGGATTGACGTCATGAAGGATGTCTGCATGGGTGGCCCGGGTCATTACCTCGGCCATGATCAGACGATTAGTCTGATGCAAACCGAATATGTCTATCCAGCGTTAGGCGACAGATCCAGTCCAAAGGAATGGGAAGAGCTGGGCAAGCCAATTCTGGTCGAGGAGGCAACCAAGCGAAAAGAGCAAATTCTTTCAGAATTTCATCCCAAGCACATTTCGGTTGATCTCGACCAGACATTGCGCAGCCGTTACGACATTAGGCTTGGCTGAAACACGCCCTGCCACTAGGCTGGTATAGGATCTGTGAAACCAGCAAGACCTGATTGACAGGAGACAGTGGAATTGAGTGAGACCGTTCGCAATGTGCTGTGGATCATGGCAGACCAGCTGCGGTTTGACTATCTGTCCTGCTCCGGCCACCCACATCTACATACCCCCAACATTGATGCGCTTGCAGCACGGGGTGTGTATTTTGACCAGGCCTACGTCCAGTCGCCGGTATGTGGGTCATCTCGGATGAGCTATTACACCGGCCGTTATTGCCGCTCAACTGGTGCTGTCTGGAATAATGTCCCGTTGCGCGTTGATGAATTGACGCTTGGTGATTATCTGGGTGAGCTTGGCATGCGAACGGTCCTTGTTGGCAAGACGCATATGCAGCCACATAGGGAGGCGATGGGCCGGCTTGGCATTGATGTTGGCTCGCGCATCGGTGTACATGTCTCGCAATGTGGGTTCGAGCCCTATGAGCGTGACGACGGTCTCAATCCCCATGAAAAGCCATCCACACGTGACCTTGCCTACAATAAATACATGGCTGCCAAGGGCTATGATGGTGAAAATCCATGGCATGACTGGGCCAACGCCGCGGAGGATAATACTGGAAACATCCTCTCCGGCTGGCTTTTGAGACACTCTGACAAGCCTGCACGCGCCGCAGATGAGGACAGCGAAACACCCTATATGACAAGACGTGCGATGCAGTTCATTGATGAGGCCGAGACTGCAAATCAACGCTGGTGTTGCCATCTGTCCTTCATCAAACCGCATTGGCCATACATCGTCCCGGCGCCCTATCATGCGATGTATGACGATAAACACCTGCTGCCGGTAATGCGCCATGACATTGAGCGCCAAAACCCCCATCCGGTCTATGAGGCATTCATGAACCAGCGTGCATCACAGGTGTTTTCACGTGATGGTGTGCGCGACCATGTCCTGCCAACCTATATGGGCTTGATCAAACAGATTGATGATCAAATAGGTCTTTTAATGGCCTTTCTTGAGGCCAAGGGATTGCTGGATAATACGATGATTGTTTTTTCCTCTGATCACGGTGATTATCTGGGTGATCATTGGATGGGGGAAAAGGATATGTTCCACCAGCAATCGGTCAAGGTACCGTTGATCGTCTATGATCCACGTGGCAGTGCCGATGTCTCACGAGGCGCAGTTAATGAACATCTCGTTGAGGGCATTGACCTGCTTCCAACCTTCGTTGAAGCGTGTGGAGGCAAAATCAGGGAGCATGTCGTTGAAGGGCGTTCACTGGCGCCATTGCTTGCTGGTGGGACGCCTGCAGGCTGGCGAGAGGCGGTTTTCAGCGAGTATGATTACGCCCATCAGCCGATGATCAGGGAGTTGGGAAAGAAACCTGGTGAAACTGGCATGACCATGATCTTTGATGGGCGGTTAAAGCTGGTTCAAATTGATGGATACCGGCCAATTCTGTTCGATCTGGCGGAAGACCCGGAAGAGTTTTTTGATCGCGGGGGTGATCCAGCCTACGTCAGTGAAATTCAGCGTTTGCAAAAAATGCTACTCGACTGGGCCTTGTCCCGAAAGCATCGCGTTACCAAATCGAACAGGGCGATAGAAGACTACAACGAAAGACACCTCCAACTGAAAGCCGGCATCTATATCGGTTATTGGGATGAGGAGGAAGTGCAGTTGGCGAGGCGAGAAGCTGGGTTGCTGGATTAACGTGACGTAGCGAAGGATGGTTGGAATGTATCAGGCACCTGTTGAGGATATGAAGTTTACCCTACGCCATCTCGTGGGGCTTGACCAAGTCGCAGCAATCCCTGGAATGGACATGGTTTCGGAGGATCTAGTTGATGCTGTGCTGGAAGAAGCTGGCAAGCTGGCGGGAGATGTTCTTGCGCCACTCAATCACGCTGGGGACATGGCTGGGTCGCACCGCAACGATGATGGCACCGTCACTGTGCCAGACGGATTTGTCCATGCCTGGAAAGCGATGGCTGAGGGTGGCTGGATTGGGCTTAACGCCTCGCCTGACTACGGTGGCCAGGGTCTGCCTCAATGTGTCAGCGCGGCTGTCAATGAAATGTGGCACGCGTCCAATATGGGGTTCGCGCTGTGTCAGCTTTTGACCCAGGGTGCCATCCATGCCCTCGAGGTGGTGGGTAATGAGGAGCAGAAGGCAACCTATCTACCGAAGCTGAACAGTGGTGAATGGACAGGCACCATGAATTTGACGGAACCCCAGGCTGGCACTGATTTGGCGGCACTGCGCACCATGGCCACCCCTGAGAGAGGTCATTACCGCATCAAGGGCCAGAAAATATATATTACCTACGGTGACCATGATATGAGCGAGAATATTGTTCATCTGGTGCTTGCACGGACCCCTGATGCCCCGGCTGGGGTGAAGGGCATTTCACTGTTTATTGTTCCAAAATATCTGGTCAATGCGGATGGTAGTCGGGGCGAACGCAATGATGTGCAATGTCTCTCTATCGAGAAGAAACTGGGAATTAAATCCTCACCAACCGCCGTTTTGCAATATGGCCAGAATGATGGTGCCATAGGGTATCTGCTGGGAGAGGAACAAAAGGGTCTAGACTGTATGTTCCTGATGATGAACAGCGCTCGGTATGATGTTGGTCTGCAGGGGCTGGCCATTTCGGATCGTGCCTATCAGCATGCGCTTGCCTATGCCCGCGACCGGGTTCAGGGAACGCCACTACAGGGTGAGAAGGGCCAACCGATTCTGAATCATCCGGATGTGCTGCGGTTGATGACGACAATGAAGGCCGAAATTGAGGCAATGCGTGCATTGCTGCTTGTTGGTGGTGGCGCGCTTGATCTAGCGCATGGTGGTGCTGCAGATGATGATGGTTTCTGGCAGGAGCGCGCAAATCTACTGATCCCCATTATAAAGGGCTGGATGACCGAGCGTTCGCTTGTTTTGACTTCTGATGCGGTGCAGGTGCATGGTGGCATGGGCTTTATCGAGGAAACTGGCGCCGCCCAACATTATCGTGATGCGCGCATTCTGCCAATTTATGAGGGTACGACAGCAATCCAGGCAAATGATTTGGTCTTTCGCAAGACATTACGTGACAACGGCAAGGCGGTTCGCAAGCTTTTGACCGAAATCCGCACAGATATGGATGATGTTGCCTCTGCCGATGAGAATTTGGCGACAGTTGCAACAGCAATGAACGAGGCAACAAAAACCGCGGAAGCCGCGCTTGATGCTCTACTTGCGCGGGCGAATTCACCACGTGATGCAGCGTCCGTCGGGGTTGATTTCATCATGCTGCTCGGCTATCTGACTGGTGGTTGGCAAATGGCGCGGGCTGGTGCCGCAGCGAGCAGGGCACTAGCTAGTGGTGAAGGGTCGTCCGACTTCATGCGTGCCAAACAGGCGACAACAAAAGCTTATGTGGCCTATTGCCTTCCCGAGGTTGACAAGCTGGCAGCGAAAATGCGGAAAGGTCCGGACGCGCTGGCGACAATGAACCCTGACTGGCTCTAGACAGCGCGTTTGCATGGTCAAGTCGGATTTGGTGGCCTAATTACGGACAGCAGCGCCGTAATCAAGCATCGAGCTGATCCGGGCATACGTTTCACGGGTTTGTGCCAATGAAATGAAGGCGCGTCGTTCACGGGCATAGAGTGCCTGCTCATCAACATTTTCTGGGTCGCCATTGGCGCGCAGCATTACCTCAGCGATTGTCATTGCCACAGTTCTATCATGTGGCATGAAATCACCTCGGTCGATCCCCTCAATCATGAATTTGTCCATCTTTTCATACAATTTCCAGTCTGCTAATTTTGCAACTGGAGGATTTGGTGCAACATAGCCGTCCTGCATTTCTCCCACCAATTCAATTGCTCGGGTCAGCAACCTATCACGATTCATGATGGCTTCATCGTGTCCCTCGAGAAAATATTGAAGGCGTGCAGAGAGCTGTGGCGATGAACCAGTCAGTCCATATCCAAGATTCATCCAAGTTTGCCACGCTGCTTCTTTCCACGATCTTTTTACTTTTTGCCAACGCAAAAAAGTTTCTTTAATACCGCCACCGCCGGGAACAACCCCGACACCGGCTTCGACTAGACCCATCACTGAATTTGTGTGGACCACTAACTTGTCACAATGCGCCAGCACCTCGTATCCACCTCCAGCTGCAAGGCCTGAGGGAGCTCCAATGACTGGAACGGGCGTATATTTTAACGCGCAAACTGCTCTCTGAAAACGCGACAAGAAATGGTCAATACCATCCCAATCACTAGCTTCGATGAATTTACGGAATGCGTTTAAGTCAACCCCAGCAGAGAAATGCTGGGCGTCATTGTGGATGATTATTCCACTCCCATGGTCTTTTGCCGCCGCTGCAACAATTTCCATTGAACCATCTGTGAGTGCGTTTGCCTTTGAGTGAAATTCAATTAGGCGTAAATCGTTTACCCCCTGAGCGAAGCCATCGAGAACAAAAAGACTTGCATCATTATTTTCTATTATTGGCCTTAGCGATTTCCGTTTTAAATGAAACCGAATCACACCTTTTGGGAGGTTGATAGGACTGTATGTATTGTCGGCTTGTCGCACCGTTAAACTACTGCCTGATAGAGCATAAAAGGGCTGATCATTTTCCAAAACAGGTGGGATTGGAATGTCTAAACTCCTCAAAAGATCGACGAGTCTTTTCTGTCCTATAGCATCGATTAATTCGAAGGGTCCACGTTGCCAGTTGAACCCAAGTTTCATAGCGTCGTCGATGTCTTGAGGTGTTGTTGTAACGTCTGGGATCAGGTTAGCTGCGTAGGCGAGCACACGTGCGAGAACCCGACAGCTGAATTTAGAACAAGCGTCATTTCCAGTCAGAATCGCATCTAATGGTTCCCTTCTCTTTGCAGTTGCTTCTGCGGCGTTTGCGGCGACTTTGGGCAGGCTCGTGGACGCAATACGATAATTTGCGAGTGCTTCACCCACGCCTGTCAATGGGCGGGCCATGCGCAAACCATTAGAGTCGGTCAGATAAAATCCACCCTTTCCCTTATCGCCGGTGTAACCCTCCAAAATCATTTTGGTTATCATGTCATTTTCAATGCCGACGGTATGGAAGGCATCACCTTCCGGTAAAATTGAACGAAGGGAAGCGACCACATCAACCATTAAATCAAGGCCAATCAAATCATAGAGACCAAAAACCCCAGTCTTGGGAATGCCCATAGGGCGCCCCATTAGGGCGTCGGCTTCCTCGATTGTCAGACCACATTTAAATGCTTCATCAATGCCGACCTGAAGGGCAAACACGCCCACACGGTTTCCAAGAAACCCCGGCGTATCAGCACATCTGACAACACCTTTACCGAGCACATGATCATTGTAATCTGCAAGCTTATTAATCACCTCATTGCTTGTTTCTTGACCTTTAACTAATTCAAGAAGGCGCATATATCTCACCGGATTGAAATAATGTGTGATTGCAAAGCGCTGCTGAAAATCGATAGGCATATCCTCGACAAGGAGGCTGATTGGAATAGTCGATGTATTGGAACTGACAATGCAATCTGCGTGGATGGTTTCATAAAGACGTTTATACAGCGCCTTCTTGATATCAAGGCGTTCGACGACAGCTTCTATGATCCAGTCGCATTCGGATAATTTGTGAAAATCATCATCAATTGTTCCCGATGTTATCAGCGAAGTATTTTTTTTGTGCATGAGTTGCGGCGGATCTGAAACCATTAGCCTCTCAATCGCAATTTCGGCGGGGGATTGCTGCTCACTATCTCCGGCTGGAAGATCAAGCAGCAGGACATTGTTTCCCGCATTGGCAATTTGAGCTGCAATCCCACTTCCCATGGTGCCCGCACCAATAACGGCTATTTTTTTGATCAACAGTATTCTCCATCGATTTGATAAAATGAAGTTATAATGGGGGAATTAGCTTAGGCTGTTACGCAAAAATGAATGTAACGCTTTATTTACTTCAAGCGGCTTCTCCGCGGGTAAAATGTGCCCAGCTTTTTCAATAACCATCACTTCTGAATTTTTGATTTGCGTCGCCATTGCCTTGCCGAACTTTATTGGGGTCATTTTATCCTCTTCCGCCAGTATGCAAAGTGTTGGATGGAAAATTTGGCTCGCGGCGTTATCACCGTTTTTGTAATTATTACAAGCGGTCAAGTCGGTCAGAAGGGCCCCTCTATTGTTTGAGGCCATGATGCGTCTTCCATATTCAAGAAATGAGTGGCCAGGCATTGTATTGTCGTACATATGCGCACCACTTCCATGCCCCCAACTAGTCATCAGATTAACAGCCTTTTGCAAAGATTTTTCCGAAGCATCGATCAAGTAATCATTCACTGGGATTGACGTAGCGCTAGCGATCAAGCAAATGGACTGTATCTTTTTTGGAACAAGAATAGCAGTTTCAAGAGATACAAGAGCCCCCTGAGAATGTCCCACCAGACTGTATTGACTGACAGATAAGCTCTCTAACAATCCGACGATCCACTCCGCTTGGGCTTCAATAGACTTCAAAGGCTCGCCCGAAGATAGACCATGACCAGGGAAGTCAGGCGCTAGCACAGCAAACCCTCTGTGCGCCAAATATCGGCTTTGCAAAATCCAAGTAAGATGATTTTGACCACTACCATGAATGAGCGTTATTACTTTTCCACATGAGTCAAAGGCGCGACCACCAGTGGCGATATGAATTGATTCATCGCGGAATTTATACTTCATCGCAGGTGCTCCCCAGAACTAACATTATCACTAGATTTTTCTGGCTGCAGCTCTGAAGCCTTTTTCAAAATCTGCCATAATGTCGTTTATATCTTCCAGCCCAACTGATAGTCTAATCATGTCATCCGACAGTCCGCCTTCAATCATTGCGTCTGCTGAGATATGCGAGTGTGTGGTGCTGGCAGGATGTATAACGAGAGTTTTTGCGTCACCGACATTTGCCAAGTGCGAGGCTAAGTTGAGGGCTTCAATGAAAGCCTTTCCAGCATCACGTCCACCTTTAAGACCAAAGACGATGATGGAACCAGCGCCACGTGGTAGCATCTTTTTGACTAATTCATGGCTCGGATGACCCACAAGGGTTGGGTGACGGACCCAAGCCACTGCTTCATGGCCAGTGAGAAACTTGAGTAGCGCCTTCGTATTGTCCATGTGCTTTTGCATACGTAACGGCAAGGTTTCAAGTCCCTGCAGAATGTGGAAAGCATTGGTTGGAGACATTGAAGGGCCAAAATTATACATTCCCTCGGCACGAAATTTTGCGGTGAAGGCGGCTGGGCCAAATTCCTCGAAAAAATTGATTTCGTTCATGGCATAATGTGGGCCAGCAATTGTTGGGAATTTGCCATTCTGATCCCAATTAAAATTGCCACCGTCAATCACCGCACCGCCTATTGCGATGCCATGTCCACCCATCCATTTTGTCAGGGAATGAATGATTAGGTTAGCCCCAAGTTCTATTGGTTTGAGCAACCAAGGGGTGTTGAAGGTGCAGTCGAGCATAAACGGTACACTTACCTTTGCAGTGATTTTTGCTACCGCCTCAACATCCATGACATCAAGACCTGGATTGCCAATAACCTCTCCAAAAACGATTTTTGTGTTTGGCTGAATGGCCGCCTCAATAGCTGCCAAATCATCTGGCGCGACAAAAGTTGTGGTGATGCCGAATCTAGGCAAGGTGTTCTCCAGTAGATTGATATTTGCCCCGTACATACGTGACGAGGCAACGATATGATCACCGGAAGAACAGATAGTCATTATAGCCGTTGTTAATGCCGCCATTCCGGATGCCGTTGCCGTCGCGGCAACGCCGCCATCAAGTGCAGCGACACGCTGTTCCAAGACGGCAACGGTGGGGTTTGAGATGCGCGTGTATAAGTGTCCGCCAAGCTCCATGTTGTAAAGGGAAGCAGCATGCTCACTATCCTTGAACACATAAGAAGTTGTTTGGTGAATTGGCACCGCCCTAGATCCATGAATGGGATCTGGGACATGACCTGCATGCAGGCTTAGGGTATCAAATTTGTAATCACCACTCATCTTATCCATCCGTTCTCGCAAATAGCAGAAAATTCGCCCTGTTTTTGCCGCTTTACCGCTATCAAGTCAATCGCTGCAATAATTACATACTCGAGAAGAAGGCGATGCCGCCGTTTGTTGATTTCCTCATTTTGTTACGAGTAATCAGATGATTGAGGTGAGCCCTAGCCTCACAACTTGCAAAATATATTTCATGATCGGTTAATTCGAATGGAAACAATAGTTCCATGGCCCCCCTTGTTGTCAGCGGCCTGCCAGCATCCAGCAATTGCCCAAGGCGGGTTTCGTGATGTGCAATCAGTTCAAGCGCGCGGGGTGCGCCACCGTAAAAGGGCCAGTCATGGCCGGGAATGACCAACCATTTATCGTCAAGCCGACGCATTTCTTCCAAGTAGGATAAGTAATCTGCCAGAACATCATGGTCCGGGTTACGCAGGGCCACTGAGATATTTGGTGAAATCCGCGGCAACAGAAAATCAACACAGATATAGAGATGACGTGCGTGGTCCATCAGGCTCATGTGGCCTGGTGAATGACCAGCATCAAACCGTACCTTCCAGGTACCAGCGATTGTCTGGAAGCCATGGCCCGATTGAATAATCTGAACCTGGGGCAAATCCCCAACAAGGCTACGGAAATAGTTTCCACGATCACGGCGGTGGTCAATATCGATGTTGCTAAGCCCAAAATTGGCGTAGGCATCACCGCTTATATCCGCTGCCTCTTTGTCGCTGTAATCAAGAAGCAGGGCCGCCTCCTCATATTCTCTGGCACCCATGAAAACAGGTGCGTCAGTGATACCTGCCAAGGTGCCTACATATCCAACATGATCGGCATGGTGGTGTGACACAATAATGCCGGCAATTGGCTTTTGCGCCTGCAATTGTGTCAGAATCGCTGGCCATTGCTTGGCATTACTTTCCGTATTGATTCCACAATCGAGCAGCAACCACCCCTCTGTCGTTTCAAGGGCAAATAAATTTATATGATTGAGCCGGAAAGGCAGGGTGAAACGGAACCAGAAAAGATCATCAGCAAGTTGCCTGATCTGGCCATCTCGCGGGGCGGTCATATCAAGCGGAGTCATGTGGTTTCTCATTCGTTGTCCTTCGACTGGCCAGACCGTGAGGATAACGGTGGCACACTACCGAGGAATTCACATTGCCGCCATGCTTCATAGATCACTATAGAAACAGCATTACTCAAATTGAGGCTCCGGTTACCAGCAAGCATTGGCAGGCGAATCTTTCTATCGTCAGCGAATCTGTCGTGAATAGCATCTGACAGGCCGGTTGTCTCGGCACCAAACAAAAAAGAACTGTTCGGACTATAGGTCGGTTGATCATAGCTTTGGCTGGCAAATTTCGTGACCGCAAAAATCTCCGATTGATGAAGGCCTAAACGGCATTCATCAAGACTGTCATATTCTGTTACCAGTGCCATTTCGTGATAATCGAGACCAGCACGGCGAACAGCTTTCGCATCAAGGTCAAAACCGAGAGGGCGAATAAGATGAAGGCGGGAGCCGCAATTGGCGCAAAGTCGAATAATGTTACCTGTGTTTGGCGGAATCTGTGGTGTAAATAGAATGATATCAAACATATCTTATAAATGATCGATCCAGTTTTGCTAAATGTTGGACAATGCTAGTGTCGCAAAGACACAAATCCCCTAAAGATGAGGAGGAGGCGCTGTCTTCCATAGTGTAGCCAAATTGCCGGTGTGTCCCATTGTTTTTACAGTGCCGTAAGGAAATTTTAGTGCCAGAAAGCAGAGCTTTCATGAGTTAGATCATGACAACCGTCGATCCTGAAAACACTAACCATGGCACTTCACGAGCAATAAATGGAGAAATCAGTGTGGTTCGCAGTGGTCGTGGCACGTCTTCGTCTTGCAAGAGGCCATTGCGCTACAGGCGATAATTCGGCACAAAAGCTGATGTCTATGGATTCTACAGATATGCTTCGCTTTTCGACTGCCGTTATTCTGGTTGGTGCGTCACCCGTTGCTATCAAACCTGCTTTGACGAGCCTGCCAGACGGCCTGCCTCTGATTGCTGCTGATGGCGGAGCGTCTGCGTTGCTTGCGCTTGGTAGGGTTCCGGACGTCGTGATTGGCGATATGGATTCACTTTTTTCACGCGATGTGCTGCCATCTTCGGTGGAGATTATCCACCTCACAGGACAGGACGATACCGATTTCGAAAAATGTCTGGCCCGCATCGATGCACCACTGATCATTGGCCTTGGTTTTCTCGAGGCTCGTTTTGACCATTCGCTTGCTGCAATCCATGCATTAATGGGTCTTCGCCATGACCAGCCGGTATTGCTAGCAGGTGACACGGATGTTCTGTTACGCGTAACCGGGGATATTGAGATTATAATGCCAATTGGTAGCCGAATCTCCATTTGGCCACTTGGCCGTCAGTCATTTGAGGCATCTGTGGGTCTGCGCTGGCCTCTGGCGGGATTGGAAATGGCTCCTGGCAAAATGATTGGCACGTCCAATGAGGTGAATGCCACGCCAGTGAAAATAGCCGCCTCCAAAGATGGTGACGGCTATGCTGTGATAGCTCCGGTTGAGGCGATGGCCGCTTTGATGGCCGCCGTGACTGATGATGGTCCTGCCTAGATAAAGGGCGTTGTCAGCCAAAGACATTCAAAGCCGGCGATAACATATGTGCCAGTATTAATGTTTTTTGCTCTGCCAGCAAGAACATGGATTAGCACATAAGCTAGAAAACTGATGGCGATGCCGGCAGCAATCGAAAATGTCAATGGAGTCAAAATTACTATTAACATGACTGGCACGAAAACAGCCATTTCATGCTATTCCAGCTTGCGGAGCGATGCTAGAAAACTGGCAGCAACAAATACCAGTGCTGGTGCAGTGGCAAAGGCAACCGCATAGGGAATTCCGGCGTTTGCCACAAACATAGGGTTAACGGCAACAATAAATAACATCGTCAGATATGTGCTGAGCCCAGTAGCGATTTCCTTGCGATATGTGCTTCGGTTACGGTAGATAAAAAAATCAGTTCACTACGTGACTTCAAATTTAAAAATTGTTAAACGCAAAACGCTTTTTCAGGTGTGATCCGGATTGTGAACTTAACCTGCGTGAGAGCTGGTATCGATTGGTTGGGAGCAACAGCATTCGGTTATCACAAATACCGGTGCGACGCTTACAGACGGTTTTCTGCTCAGTTGTCCGACAAAATGTGATGGATATTGTTATTTTCTTGTCTCTTTGACGGATATACGTAAATTGAAGGAAGGTGTCAGGAAAAAAACGGGTCTCATTAACAATCAACACAGGAATGCCAACTTATGAAAAGCCAAGATCACGTGACAGGCACCAGAGAGCCTTTCGAAACGCTTGCTGCATTAACCATTTCACAGCGCTTTGCTGATGACCGTTTCATGTCGTTGTTGTCGCAATCGTTTCTGGTCATCGCCGGTTCTGCGTTGATTGGTCTCTCAGCTCAGGTTGCGGTTCCATGGTATCCGGTTCCAGTCACAGGCCAGACACTCATGGTTCTGCTCATTGGTATGGCTTATGGTCCAGGTCTCGGGGCCGCGACGATCATCGCTTATCTACTTGAGGGTGGGATCGGGCTGCCTGTCTTTGCCGGCGGTGCTGCTGGCTGGCCAGTTTTTACCGGTTTGACCGGCGGATATCTGATCGGATTTGTTCCTGCCACTTTTTTTGTTGGCGTATTAGCGTTGCGGGGCATGGGCCGTACGATGCTCGGCACCGTCGTCGCAATGTTTCTTGGAAATCTGATCATATATGCCTGTGGTATTGCCTGGCTGCAAGCTTTTATCGGATTGGAAAAGGCAATTGCCGGTGGTCTTATGCCATTCATCTATGGCGATTTTCTTAAAATTGTGATTGCTGCGGTGGTGATGCCAGCGGCATGGCAGATTGTGCAGAAATTCTGGGGACGATGAGAGTTCGTTCCTGTTCTCGTTCCCATTTACCGGCGACTGATGGTGAACTAAGTAATACGGCTGTTCTGATGCGGTCGGAACACTTTTTGTGTCTTTTTACTGACTGACTGTGGCAATGCTGTTGTCGTTGGTGGCGACGGGTATTACGTCATCGTGAACCGTCTCAAGCACAGTTGCTGTGTCACCAGCATCCAGCACCTCCACCTCTCCGCTGGCTTCTATGATCTCAAGCAATTTTTCCTCAGGAGACACGCTATTAGAATGCAAGATTGTCACGGCAATGACAGCAGCGATACTTGTCGTTTTTAGATCTTCCGGCTGTTCTTCTGGGCGGTGGAACGGAATTATGCTGCATTCTGGACGTGCTTCACGATCGGTTAAACGCATGAGATGCTCCCTCAGATAAGTTGGGGCCAAGTTTTGGGCAAGATAGGCGTATGAGGCCATAAATCGGCTTTTGCTTTGCGCAACCTAACAACACCTAGATATAACAACAGCTGTTTCATACGAGATATAGTGTGTACCTAATAACCTGTGCTGCAAAGTAAAAAAATGCAACAGTCGAAAAAATAATCAAAAAAGAGACCCTAAGGCCTCTTTTGATCGGTCAGCGTATTTTGATTACGCATCACCCGGTTAACCGCCAACGCGGCGGACGAAAATAGTTCCGGCAGGCTTGTTATTAACGTTCTTCACTGTATTTGTTGCTTGGCTGAAAATCACTGTCTCGATGCCAAAGCTGTCTACAACGGCAACTCTTGCTCGCACCTTTTTATTGACCAATGCTTGTGGGAGTGCCAGTTGGGGGACCCCTACTGTGTCTATCGCCTTCCAATTTCTCCCGTCGACAGAGGATTCCCAACCCACTGACATGCTCGCAATTCCATCTTCATCAGACAATCTATCCGTGCTCGCGAAGATGGTTTGCCCTTCAGCAGCTTCGCCGGTTAATACTATCTCGCCTTGTACAGGATCGTCAACGTTAACAACAGTTTCAGACGGACTAGTTACCAATATTTCTTTGGTGCCATGGCTATCGACATATGATACGACTGCTCGGTATGAGTATCCAACATGCCTCTGCTCAAGTTGCATCAATTCTCCAGTAACGCCCGGAAATGCTTGCCAATCTGTTTTTGTGGATGAACGCTGCCATATGATCGACAGGCTTCCAAGCCCGTCTTCGTCGGCAATCATGCTTGTATCCACCACCAAGGCGTCGCCTTCCTGTGCTGGTCCGATCAATTGAGCGGCACCAGTTGGTTTGTCATTCACATTTTGTACTGGGCTCGATGTTGGACTCAAGATCGTTTCTAGATTTCCCTGCCCATCAACATATGAGAGTTCGACCCGCAGCCTTTTCCCTACATGAGACTCTCTAGGTGTAAAAGACTGGCGTGTTTCGCCAGTCAAGTTATACCATTCTTTACCTGTTTCAGATATTTGCCATTGAACTTGGATTTTGCCTACGCCGTCACCGTCCATTACTGCAGAGGCGTCTATAATCAGAGGGTCGTCTTCAATTGCAACAAAAGCACCTGTCTCAACATTGCCTTGGTCAACCCCACCATCGGCGCCATTATCCTTAAAATTGTTGGAACCAGCGACGTCACTTTCAGCTACCGTGGTCATATCGCTTGAGCCCATGGAACTATTTGATGACAAGTTCTGAGAATCGGTTGAGTAAGAACCGCTTGCGTCTGTTGTGTTAGAAGACACGGTGCCTGTTTCTGCCGAATTGACGTTAGCCTTCGTTTCTGGAAGGCCACCCGCAACAGCTTGAGCAGACGCTGCAACAACAGAGCCTGCAATAATAAACCTAATTAGCCGGCGCATGAAAAATGCTCCCCAGTTAACTTCTTTATTTGAACAGCAATGGTTAGTCCGAATGGTGATTTCGAACGGCATCACAGCTGAACCGTTTAGAAAGTCGCCTAAAATTAGGCGGTTGTCTAGGTTTTATGTACACAAAATGTGACTTTTCGATAATTTGATGCCGTCAAAAGTCCCATTTTAGGCTCAGAAAGCACTAGAACGTTGTGACATCTGGGCTCTAGACCTGCTCCTCGCCAACGACTTTTTGTGCAACGCGGAAGCACTCCATCGCCTGCGGGACACCGCAATAAATGCCTATTACGTGTAGAATAGCCCTTAACTCATCTTTTGAGACACCATTGCGGATGGCACCACGACAATGCAATTCCCACTCATGCATTTTTCCGAGGGCGCCTATCATTGTCAGATTCATCATCGATCTAGTTTTGGCATCAATGGTCTCATCGCCCCAACCGAATCCCCAACACCATGCTGTCATGGCCTCCTGGAAGGGGCGATTGAAATCGTCAGCGTTCTCAAAGACCTTTTCAACATATTCTACACCAAGGGTGTCTTTGCGCTTTGCAAGTCCAGTTTCGAACAAATTTTCCATTACCATGCATCCTCTCGCTTGGGAGACTTTTATCAATCATTATTTAATTTGGGCGGTAGATTTCTCAAGAGTGCCGGGACTAGAGCATCAAGGTCAATAGTCCTGACAAATTAAGGCGCTGGAATTTGGTGATAGGTGTAACAAAGGTGAGCCTCTGATCGCGTTGTTCAGATTAGATATTAAATGGCTGCGCTATGCGCGCTGGAAATGCTGTCATTTATGAGCTCAGAGGGTTTAATTTATGTAATGTGGTCTGCCCTTTTGGATGTTTTTCATACGTGCGCTGGACACACGCCCGAGGGAGGAGATGAATTTTTCGAGGTGTCTGCCGCCTACGTCGCTGACAGGATGTTGCCAAAGCATTTGCGCCGGCGCTTGAGTTTGACCACAAATACCACTGCTTGGGTCGTCAGGGAACAAATTTCAATGAGGTATATGGTCCCGCAAAGCGGTCTCCTACCCCAATTATCACCTGCTGATATTGCCTTCACAACATCAGGATCTATCGGCACGCGTGACGCGATGGAGTTACGTGTGAAAGAGAAGACCAACATATCGCAGCTTTGTCTCGGGCGCGTAAGTATCCGAAAGGAGTGTTGGCTCCGGAACGTCTGAAATTAAAATTTTCATTGTTAGTTAGTGCGAGGTCAAGCTAACAATACTCGATCAAATAGAATTGCATAAACGGCCTTACAAATTGATACATACGACTGACAAGTAATTTTGGTTGTTTATTTTTTGTCCGGTCTGGCAGTACAATGCCGATCGTCATGCTTCAACAGCGTCAGCCCGACAAATTGGCCCTCGATTGCGTGCAAAAAATCCAACGCCATTAGTACGAGTCACACGTTCCTAGACTCTACTACGTTCCGGCTTGCCGTCGGAACCAGAGAACAAATCATCTCATTTTGTAAAACTCTCATACAATTGCTGCCGAATTTCAGCCCACATCTGTTGCAGACTTCACGTTGCGAAGTAAAATTTGCCAGACTGAACTTTGTTAGTCGTCTCTGGCGTGTATGATTAGGGAAAAACATTATGATATGCCATCGCGTGGTTTGATATCCCGATGACAAGACAACCAGCTGTGGTTCATCATAGTCAAGAGGCTTCCATTTATCGGTCGACGGGTGTATCAACACGTCACGGAGTCGGTTAATTCAAGCTAATCCATAGGATTCGTTGCCCATACAGGCGAAGAGAGAGATGAATATCTATAAGAGCGTGACGGAGGAGGTTCTGGTACCGATTCATCCTGCGGGATGGCCATTCATTTTTCTGTTTGCTCTGGCTAGCATGCTCATCGGCTACTACTGGCAGCCCTTCATTTTACCGGGAACGCTGCTTTGCCTGTGGTGTATCTATTTCTTTAGAAATCCTAGACGGACAACACCTGTCACCGACTATTTAGTTGTTGCGCCCGCCGATGGGCGGGTTTTATCGACTGGCGTTTTCGCAGTACCCGATGATCTTGAACTTCCCGTTGGCGAGTGGCGACGCATTTCCATTTTTATGAACGTGTTTGACGTGCATGTAAACAGAGCGCCAGTTTCGGGTGAGGTCGTAGCCACAAGTTATCATAAAGGGCAGTTCCTCAATGCAAGTCTGGACAAGTCGGCTGAAAAGAATGAGCGACAGAATATGGTTCTGAAATGTGTGGATGGCCAGAGTGTTGGCGTGGTCCAAATTGCTGGGCTTGTTGCGCGTCGAATCCTGCTCGAGGCGGCCGTTGGTGATCAATTGGCGGTTGGCCAGCAATTCGGAATCATTCGTTTTGGTAGCCGAGTTGATGTGTGGGTGCCGGCGAGTATTCCTGTGCCTGTGCTCGTAGGTCAGAAAACCATCGCCGGTGAGACAGTCATCGCAGATATGTCCGGTGTGATTCCTGAACCAACAGAAATGAGTGAACGCTGATGGCGGTGAATTATCACAAGAACCGTGGATTTCGGTCTGTTTCCCTTTTCTGGCTAATACCAAATATGCTTACCGTTGCTGGACTGGTTTCAGGCCTGACAGCCCTAAAATTCGCATTTGATGGCCGTTGGGCAGGCGTTATCGTTCTGGTAACACTGGCAGCGGTTTTTGATGCACTTGATGGAAGAACAGCGCGTCGTTTCAAAACCTCTTCGGCTTTTGGTGCTGCGCTTGATAGCCTGACTGATTTGGTGGTGTTTGGCGTTGTTCCTGCCTTGTGCCTGTATCTTTGGGCTCTACAGGATTCTGGGCGTGTTGCTTGGTGGGCGACGCTGTTTTACGCTGTTTCAATTGCGCTCCGTCTTGCCCGATTCGATTCTGAACTGCCCAATCCATCTGAATATGCTAAGGATTATTTCACCGGCATTCCAGCGCCAGCATCTGGATTTCTGGTGCTGGTGCCTATTTGCGTCGAGCTTGAATTCCAGCTTGGTTTTGTTCGCGAACCAGCTTATGTGTCAGCGTGGCTGGTTCTGATTGGTGCTGGCGCTGTCAGTGCAATTCCAACTTTCGCCGGCAAGCGTCTCAAATTGCCAGTTTCGACTGTGCTTCCGGTGTTGGCGTCAATCGGCTTGTTGATGGCTGGTTTGGTAACCCAGCCGTGGATCACATATCTTGTGATTACGATGCTGTATGTGGTCAGTATTCCAGTCGCAATTGCCCGGTTCTATCGGGCGCAGGCGCGGGCTTCAGGATCGTCTGCCGGCAGAGATGACACTGAAGCGAATCAGTAACCGGATTTGGTCGACGCCTGTTGATTGTCGACAATGCCGCTATTGGCTTTGGCCAAGCTGATTTGCCGTTCCCGATGGAATAGATAGATCCCACTGAAAACAATAATCGCGACGCCGAGCATAGTGCTTCCTGCAGGTACATCATTGAATACTAGATAGCCAAGAGATGCCGCCCCAATTATTTCGACATATTGAAAGGGTGCCAAAACATTGGCTGGGGCATTGCTCATCGCCCAGACGATAAAGACATGGCCTATCGTCGCCGCCACTCCCATACCAAAAATCCAGATTAGTTCCTGCGAGTTTGGTATCAGAAATTCGGTCCCGGGCATCCCGGTTGAGGAACCAACAATCAGCGTAAGGCTGAGCACCGAAACGGCGGCAATGCCGACGATGAATTGCATCTGATAGGGGTTGACTAAACCGGCGATCTTGCGGGTTAGCATCATATATAGTGCCATCGCGATGGATGATCCCAATGGGAAAGCGGCGGCTGTGCCAAACATGATCACACTTGGCTGCAAGATGATCACTGTGCCGATCATTCCCACAATGATTGCAATGATTCTCCGCGCCCTGATCGTCTCACCAAGAAAGACAGCTGAAAGGATCGTCAAGATTATTGGCTGGACGAAATATATGGCAATAGCCTCAGCCATGGGTAGGTGCTGCAATGCAGCAAAAAAGCAAACCGTAGCAATGGCTAGCAGGACTCCGCGAGCCGCTTGTATCAGAAGTGTGTTTGGCGGAATTTGCCAAAGCCGCAGATAGATGACGAATGGGGCCATCAGGCACGCCTGCATAATGAACCGCATCAACGTTACCTCAACAGGATCGAGCCTACCACCAAGAAGTTTAGCGAACACATCGAGTATCGGGATGATCAACATGCCAGCGCAAAGTTGCAGTATGCCTATGGCTGATGAGGAGATAGGTTGGTTGCGAGAAACAAAACTCATCTGTCACCCTCTAACATTTTATGTAGATTGGTCAATTGGAATACTCCGTAAACCCATTAAACTAAGAATTTTGATACAATTTTAATCTCCCACCACTCTGTGATTTGGATGATTATTACAGAGGAATGTTTTCTGTGTGGCTTGAAGCGAATAACGGGCCTATACTAGAGGCAAATCGCTAAGAGACGGAAATTTCCGATGGGTAAACAACTTTTAAATAAATGCCTTCAAAAAGGCATTAGAATGACAAGCCAGCGACAAATCATAATTGGCGTGATCGGCGAGTCTGAGGATCATCCTGATGTAGACGAGCTGTATCGTCGTTCTGTTGAACAGGACAATACGATTTCGATTGCTACCGTTTATCGAACAGTCAAACTTCTTGAAGAGGCTGGTGTTATTGAGCGTCTGGAATTCGGTGATGGCCGCGCTCGTTATGAAGAAGCGGGAGAACATCACGAACATTTGGTCGATGTGGAAACGGGCGAAGTTCTTGAGTTTTACCATGCTGAACTCGAAACGCTGAAACAACAGGTAGCACGCGAAATGGGATACGAGCTTGTTGATCACCGGCTTGAACTTTTTGGGCGTAAGCTTAAATCGAACTGACCTTTGTGGCGTGCGTGACACTGCTCCAGAATGTTAAGCGGGAGAGGGGTATGACAGCCTCATTTTCGTTAAGAGCGAAGTGTGATTAAAAAAGCATCTCACTACGATAATGTTCTGCGTCTTGCTGCGGCGCAGGCGCTGTCTATGACGACAATGAATGTGAATATCATTAACACTGCGCTTGTTGGTGTTTTGTTGTCGCCGGTTGCCTGGCTAGCCACACTTCCCTTGTCATTGCAGTTTCTTACCTCAATGATGACGACGCTTCCCGCATCCCTGATGATGGCGCGCTTTGGCCGCCGATCAGTTTTCATTTCGGGGGTGTTGATTAGCAGCCTTGGTTCCTGTGGCCAGGGTGTCGCCATCATGATTGCCAGCTATTCTCTGTTTTGCTTTTCGGCAATGCTGCTTGGTATTGCGATCGGCTGTGCAGGATTTTACCGCTATGCGGCGGCTGACAGTGTTGATGATGGGCAAAAGCCCCAGGCTATCTCCTATGTCCTAATTGGCGGTCTAGTGGCGGCGTTGCTAGGGCCCGAAATCGCCCGCAACACCGTCGATATCCTTCCTAACGCTGTTTATGCAGGCTGTTTTTTCACGGTCAGTATTGTTCAGTTGATTTCTCTGTTTTTTCTTGCAGGGCTGAAGATTCCAAAACCCACAGTTAAATTAGGCACTAGTCGGCCTATTGGAGTTTTTTTAAGGATGCCTGTCTTTGTCGTTGGTATGCTGTCCAGTGCAATTGGATATGGCTTAATGAGCTATATGATGACAGCGACGCCCCTTCAAGTTGTGAATGTTGTCGCGCTTGGCACTTCGGCAAATGCAACCATCATTCAGTGGCATGTAGTTGCGATGTTTGCTCCATCCTTTTTTACTGGTAGTCTAATAGTTCGTTTTGGTGCCTCGCGCATCATGTGGGCTGGTTTGCTGGCATACATCGCGACCATTTTTACGGCGTTAAACGCCACTGGTTTCTGGCCTTACTGGTGGGCTTTAACTTTTGTCGGTCTCGGCTGGAATTTTCTGTATATAGGAGGCAGTTCTCTGATAGCTAGAGTGGCGTTGCCAGAAGAACGTGGCCGAGTGCAGGGATTTGCCGATCTGGTGCTAACCTCAATCGTTGCGGGCTGTTCGTTAACTGCGGGGGTATTGCATAGCCAGATGGGGTGGCAGGCAATGATTCTTGCCGCCACCGTCCCTACCTTGATCATTGCTATTGGCCTTGTCTGGCTGAGCGTTCATTTGCGACGGACGGCAATCGCGTCCTAACCACCAGTTACACTCATATGACGGCTGACAGCTGGCCCTGACTGGCGTCGGTCGATGATGAAGTCATGGCCTTGTGGCTTGCGGCCAATTGCTTCGTAAATGGAGGCGTCGAGCGCCTCGGGTCCACCCTGACGCAACGCGGCGCGTAAGTCAGCATTATCGTCCTGCCCAAGGCACATATAGAGTTGTCCGGTGCAGGTAACCCTGACCCTGTTGCAACTCTCACAAAAATTGTGAGTAAGTGGTGTTATAAAACCCAGCTTTTGCCCTGTCTCCTCCACCGTTACATAGCGGGCAGGGCCACCTGTGCGGAAGGGAATGTCCTTCAAGGTAAAGCGCCGTGCCAAACTGGCCCGAACACGCGACAGCGGTAGATATTGATCAAGTCGGTTTTCAGTGCCGATGTCGCCCATGGGCATGACTTCGATAATTGTCATGTCGAAACCCCGCTTTCCACACCAGGCCAGCATATTGCCAAGTTCATCGTCATTTTCCCCTCGCAGTGCGACGGCGTTGATCTTGATGCTGAGGCCGGCCTCCTTGGCTGCTTCCAACCCCAAAAGTACTTTGTTCAGATCGCCCCATCGCGTTACCCGGCGGAATTTTTCTGGATCGAGTGTATCGATTGACACATTGATCCGGCGGACACCAGCAACAGCAAGATCGCCAGCCATTTTTGAGAGTTGGCTGCCGTTGGTGGTGATTGTTAACTCGTCCAGATTTCCGGCCTTTACCTCTCTGCCAAGGCTTTCGATCAACTGCATTATGTTTCGTCTGACAAGCGGTTCGCCCCCGGTCAGGCGAATTTTGCGAACGCCTGCCGCCATGAACCTGCGGCACATTACGTCTAATTCTTCGAGGGTCAGTAAATCGGCCTTGGGTAGAAATGTCATCTCCTCGGCCATACAATACACACACCGGAAATCACAACGATCTGTTACAGAAACTCGCAAATAATCAACAGTTCTACCAAATGGGTCGATTAGCTTGTTTTGTTTGTCGGCGTCAACGTCAGGCATTAGCATAAGTTTGGTTCCATGTAACCATTGTTTAAAATTCTATCATTTGAAATGCTAAAGGGTAACTAAGTGGCTGGCAAGTTATCCGATGTCGCAGGCCAGTGGTGACAACGATAGGCTTGTAACACTCCCACACACCTCCGGGACTGGCGGAAGGTTACACATCAGTATTTTTTGCAAAAAAAGACCGTGGAAAAGCCCACGGCGGAGTTTGGGGAGGAAACGCACACAACAATAAGTGTGGGACTAGTAGATATGAGCTGTGCCATCATTTTAGTCAACTACGCTGACCCATTTGTTGCACAAAATTTAAGCAATATTTTGTGAGCTGCGGCCAGTGGGAGGACGTGTCTAGGGTCGGAATACTAGGGTTGGCGTTTATGACAAAAATAGGCATTAAGGAAGGATTATTTCTGGCATCATGCTAAGAACTGCGTCGGCAGTGTGGCCATCACGTCGCAGTTTTGCGATGCTTGCCGACTTGTCGCGTTTGGCAAGCCGCCGCCCGGTGGAATCAGTCAACAACCGATGGTGCAGATAATCCGGTGTGCCAAGGCCCAGCAATCCCTGTAACAGTCGATGCAGGTGGCTGCTGGCCTTGAGGTCTTCTCCTCGGGTGACAAGCGTAATGCCATCCATTGCGTCATCTACGACGACCGAAAGGTGATAGGACGTACTGATGTCCTTGCGGGCGATGACCACATCACCAAAATTGGCCATGTCGATGGGGACATCAATACCGCATGCTGCATCATGCCAGGTCAGCTCTCCCACTTCTTCAAGGGCTGCCGTCGTGCGCAGCCGCCATGCTGGTGCTATACCACTATTTTCGCGCCGACGCCTCTCAACTGCCGGAATTGCCTCCTGCATGCTAGCTTTGGCGGTGCCGTCGTACTGTGGTGCTGACAGCAGAGCGTTGACTTCTTTACGGGTGAGAAAACATGGGTAGACAAGTTCCTTTTTTGCCAGTGTCTCCAGCGCCTCCCTGTAGCTTTCAAGCCTGTCTGACTGATAGCGTACCGGTTTTCGCCATTGCAGGCCAAGCCATGCGAGATCGTTAAATATCTTTTCGGTGAATGCTGGTTTGCATCTGGTATGATCGATGTCATCAATCCGCAAGATAAACTGTCCGCCCCCAGCCCGGGCTGCAAAACAAGCTGAAAAGGCGTGACCTAAATGGAGTTCGCCTGTTGGGCTTGGTGCAAAGCGTGTATATGTAAGTGATGGCTGCATCGTCGTCATCTGTCACAACAGGATTATGACGTTAAGTCCTAATTGGTGCAAAAAAAATGTCAAATGTCTTGGGGCTGAGCGCAATTCTACCCATTTCCAAAAAAATGAGCGGTAGTAGTTTTAGGAGGTTTTTCTGTGACAATGCGAAATTTTGGGGATTTGAAGGGATTTTTCACACCACCGGCGCGGGGTGGAGTGCCATCAACAATAATTTTTATCTTGCATGGCTGGGGAGCTGATGGAGCAGATCTTGCTGATTTAGCCTATCCGATATCACTGCGTTTTCCCGGTGCAGCGTTCTTTGTACCGGATGCGCCTGAACCCTGCATCATGAATCCTGCAGGTCGCCAATGGTTTGATATCGACGATCGTGAAAATGGACCTGTAAAGGCTGCGCCACGCATTGAGAACGCATTTTGCAGTGCGGCTAGCGAGTTCAACCTACCAGCAAATACCATGGCGCTAATCGGTTTTTCTCAGGGTGGAATGATGAGCCTGCATTGCGGTTTGCACATGCAAGCCAAACCCGGGGCAATAGTCAGCTTTTCCGGTGCCCTGCTTGATCACAAGACCTTGCCAAAGTTAGGTGCGTCTGCAACCTCTGCCTCCCAACCACCTTCATCGAACATCACCTATCCGCCGGTCCAGCTTGTGCATGGTACAGAGGATCTGGTGGTGCCATTTGCGCTTATGAAGGAGGCGCAGACTTTCCTGGAAGAAAAGGGTGTTGAGGTTGAAGCAATTGTCCGCCCTGGCCTTGCTCATGGCATTGATCCCGACGGTCTCACGGCAGCAATAGATTTCTTGGCGAGGCATTTGCCGGTATAGTTGCTATGTTCCCGCAACATTTTGACGCAATGCTTACTTTGGCCCCAATATCTGGTGGTAGGCCCTTGTGTTTCACGAACACCCATGTTTTGTTTTATATTTAGCGAGGGTTAGGGATAGGGAGCCCATGAACGCAGTAAGTTACTCTCCAGCACTTGTATTGAACGCGGATTTTAGACCACTGAACTACTTTCCGTTGTCACTATGGTCGTGGCAAGATGCGGTAAAAGCGGTCTGTCTCGAAAGGGTGATAATCATTTCCGAGTATGAGCAGAGGATCAGTTCGCCGAGCATGGAGATTCGCTTGCCATCGGTAATCGCCCTGAAGGAATATGTGCCGCAGATACGCAACCCCGCTTTCACACGTTTCAATGTATTTCTGCGGGACAAGTTCAGTTGCCAATATTGTGGTACTGGCCATTCAGCATCAAATTTGACCTTCGATCATGTGATACCTCGCTCAAAGGGTGGGCGTACCAATTGGACGAATGTTGTGGCGGCTTGCGGCCCCTGCAATTTGCGTAAGGCAAACAATTTGCCAAATCAGTGCGGCATGCACCCGTTGGCCACCCCTAAGGCGCCTAATATCTGGCAGCTGCAGGAAAATGGTCGGGGTTTTCCCCCAAATTACCTGCATGAGTCCTGGCGGGACTATCTCTATTGGGATAGTGAGTTGCATCAGGATGATGCCTAAAAACGCTCTGCGACCTTGATCGCAGCGCGGCATCCGGTTTGGATTACATTCTTCAGCATCCGGTAGTGCCGGGCCTCTCGCCCATCATGTGAGACAGCAATGTCACGATGCTCAAGTTCATCGTCACGGAAACGTGAAATGGTCTTTTGCAGATCTGCCTCATCCTCACCAAGCCTCTCAGCCTGCTTGGCGTAATGGTCGCCGATGACTTCCTCTACAGCGATGGTGCAGGCCATGGCTGCCTTTGGCCCCATGCTCGCTGTGACAAGGCCCAGCGCAAAGCCGGCGGCACCCCAGATAGGGTCCAGAACAGAGGGGCGTACCTGTCGTTCATTCAATAGCGCCTCAAAGGTCTCCAGATGTTCGATTTCCTGCTCCATCATGTGCTGGATTTCTTCACCTGAGCTGTGATTGCGCAACACGACTAGTTGGCCCTTGTAGATCTGTTGGGCAGCACGTTCACCCGCGTGGTCAACACGCAGAAAGCGCTCAATGTCTTGGCGGTTTGTCATTGGCTATGCTCCGGCTTCTGGTTTTATCCAGTTTGTCTGTTTGCTAGAAAACAAATAAGAGCAAAACCTGCAATATCAAGGCTGAATATGGAGTTCCAGCCTGCCATCGAGATACCTAATAGTGACCATGGCACCTCGTCGCAGCGAACTACCGATGTTGCTAACAATTGATCGACCAGAACAGACATGTCACCGTTATTGTCGAGTGAGGTTGAGCATCCGGATGGGCCGTCCCATAGCTGCCATTCCACTCCTACGTGAAACCCGGCGATTGCCGCGCTGGCGACGGCGGCTAGAATAACAAGCAGAAGGGCTGATTTTTTCTTGATATCTCGGGAGATTAACAGGCCAAACAAGGCAACAAGGATGACTGCAACATGCGCCCAGCGTTGCCAGATACACATTTTGCAGGGCACTAACCCGCCGACATATTCAAATAAAAATGCCCCCAAAAGCAGACAGGACGACATTGCGGCGCAAATCAGAAGGGCGCGGTTGACGGGCAGGAGATACTGTATTTCTTGCTTTATTGGACCAGCCATAATGCGCCTCCAATCAGGGTTACCAAAGCCGATATGAGGATGATGACAATGCGGGGATCGCCGTGGTGACGGGCGATGCCGGCTACAATGGCGAACCGGAGTCCGCGCCCGATCAGTGAGATGAAAAGAAAGGTTGTGAGGCCAAAACCGGCAATGCCAGCGCTTACTGCAATAACCTTGTAGGGCAGAGGGGAAAACGCGCCGATGAACACTAGCAAGATGCCCCACTTCATAAACCCATCCTGTACAGCGGTGAATTTTTCAGGGGTTGCCAACGCATGTGGCAGATAGAAAAGCAACTGTTCGATGCCCATGTTCAGCCAGACACCGATTGCCCATCCAAGGCCGCCGCCAATGACTGATGCAAGCGTGCAGGCAGCAACCAGCTTGATCCAGTTTTTTGGTTGAGCCAGAACAGTTGCGATCAGTAAAGGATCAACTGGAATGGGGATGATGATCGATTCAAGAGCGGCAAAAAGCAGCATTAAACGCACCGCCAGAGTCGTGCCGGCGGCGCGCAATACACGATTATATTGAGTTTTGCTAAACTGCCGGAGAGCTATCATTACAATCAGAATTTTTTGAATTTTGGGTGGTGCGGCTGAAGGGACTTGAACCCCCACTCTGTCACCAGAAACGGATTTTGAATCCGTCGCGTCTACCATTCCGCCACAGCCGCTTTTCCCTGTAGCCATGTTGATACCGAACTGCGGCCTAAAGAGCAAGTCTCGCCTTGACAGCCGTAACCAGATTTTCCAGATGCCTGTCACGAATGCCATGGTCATGCAAGCCGGCAACCGTATCAAACAGATAATCGCTGCAATGCCCAATAAAGCCGCTGGCAGCAGCAATGATCTCTGCCTCGCTATCCAGTGACATGGGTTGGGCATAATTCTGGTGGTCCGGGATCGAGACAAAAGCGATCCCTGATTTCACGCCTTTATCAGTATGCAATTTCAACCAGCGCGCGTTGTAGGCCAGTGTAATCATTTCGCGTCGCCACAAGAGATCAAGCTCAGCGATTGCTGTCTCTGGGTTCAATTTGAAGGCCACCCCGGCACATGATCCCCCCCGGTCCAGCGCCAGAACAAGCCCCGGGCAATCTGGTGATCCACGTCCAATGCGCGTACGAAGGCAGAACCTGCGATGATTACCGTAGATTTTTGCGTTCACCCGCTCTGTATGTTCGATTACTGGATTGAAAATCAGGCTGCCATAACCGAACACCCAGACATTTGAGCAGTCAAAATCATCCGGAACAACCCTGCGTCGTGAAGCCAACAGTTCGTCATCAGAGGCGACTTTCGTCTCGTCATCCCGTTGGGCAACCATTTTTGTGACGATACCACTGCTCAGACTCTCGCGGGTGATCTTCAGAATGGGATCAGTGCTCATAACAGGACAGGGCTCATCAACAGTGAACGGTGTAAAAAAGAATGGTTACTCGCTTTTCGGTCGACTAGAGCTGTGATGAATAACCCTTTGAGGGAAGGGAATTTCTACGTTGTGCGAGTCAAGCACGTCCTTGAGCTTTCGGTTGAGATCCCAATAAAGGCCAAAGAAATCATCGTATCTAGCAAATGCGCGTAGCCGCACATTGATCGCGCTGTCGCCATAGCCGACAACAAGGAATTGTGGTGCAGGAGTAGCCAGAACACGATCATCATCAGCCAGCGATAACAATGCCTTCTCTGCCACATCAAGTGAAGAATCATAACCGATGCCTATATCTAGGTCGAGACGCCGCGTGCCGTACCGGGCATGGTTGGTGATCTTCGACGTCCAAATTGAGGAGTTGGGGATGCTGATGTAGACATTGTCGAATGTGTCGATAACCGTTGTGAAAAGGCCGATTTCGCGAACCGTTCCTGAGACGTCAGCCGCTTCGACCCAATCGCCGATTTTGAAGGGCCGCAGCAGCAGGAGCATCAAACCGGCGGCAACATTGGAGAGTGTGCCTTGCAGGGCAAGGCCAATTGCGATACCAGCAGCACCTAGCACGGCAATGACCGATGTTGTCTCTACGCCAAAGGTGCTGAGCGCGATGACAACTGTCAGGGTCAGGCCCGCATAGCGCACCAGTGCGCCCAGCATTGGCACCAAAGTCGGGTCCAGACGGTCAACCATGGTTAGCCAGCTTCGTGTCGCTGATCCAGCTTTTCGGGACAACCAGATCCCGATCGTCAGGGTCACAATGCCGGCAATCAGATTGAACCCGTAATCCACGATCAAATTAATTGATTGTTCAGTCGGTAGACTACTGATGCTCAACTTTTTACCGATTTCGGTGATTGATAATTCATTCATCTATCGGCTCCTTATCGCGTGGCCAGTGCGGCCCGGGACCTGAACAGCATGACAAGAACTCCAGAAATCAGTGAGAGGAAATTAGGCATTAGAGTGCCACTAAAGCGACCTTGATGCTACCGTAAAAGGGTGTGTCCGCATCTGCACCAAACTGTTTATCGGATGAAATAAAACTGCTGTCAGGCGTTGATATTGATGTCCTTTCAGCGATATAGTGCGCCGCTATGACTGTACAGAAAGACACCCCCGCAAGAATCATTGACTGGTCAGTTGGCGATGTGCCGCTGGGTCACAGCCCGATTTGTGCCGCAATTGGCAATTTTGATGGTGTTCACAAGGGGCATCAGCGGGTGGTTGGCACGGCAGTCGAAGCGGCAAGAACGCAGGGGCTTGGGTCTGCTGTCATCACTTTCGACCCGCATCCGAGGGAATTTTTCCGCCAGGATGATGCGCCTTTTCATCTGGTCGACAGGGTGGAAAAAGACTGTTTGCTGCGGGGACTCGGAGTGGATAGCATCATCCATGTCACCTTTGATGACAATCTGCGCTGTACAGATGCCGAAGAGTTTGTCCGCGCTGTTTTGCCTTGTCTAGGTGTCCAAGAACTCTATGCCGGGACGGATTTTGCCTTCGGTAAGGGACGTGGTGGCGACATTGATAGCATCAATGAATTCGGTGCTGTGGTTGGCATCACAGCTCATGCCGTGCCATTGCTGGTGGATGCGAACAGCGTGGTGATATCGTCAAGCCGTGTACGAGCCGCCCTGCAAGCAGGTGAGCCGGCGCAGGCAGCAGAAATGCTCGGGCATGACTGGGCGATCACCGGAGAAGTTGTGAGGGGTGATCAACGCGGCCGCACCATAGGCTTTCCGACGGCAAATATTCCGCTTGGCAATCTACTTAACCCTGCATTTGGTGTTTATGCGATCCAGATATTCACTCATGACGACGCCTGTCCCGCGCTGCTGGGCAACGGCGTTGCGAATATCGGCATTCGGCCTACTGTTGAGAATCGTGGGGTTCTTTGTGAGGCGCATCTTTTTGACCAAAATATTGAACTTTATGGCCGACGGCTTTTGGTGCGGCTGAAGGCATTTCTCCGTCCTGAGAAGAAATTTGGCGGTATTGATGAATTGACCAGACAGATTGCGCAGGATGCGCAGGCCGCGCGTGCCATCTTGCCCCCGATACAGAAGACAGCTTGAACAAGATTGAACCCCAAAGGTGAAAACTGAAACACCGTCAGGTGCGGTGAATATCTGAAAGACCTCTTGCAATGAATTATAAAGATACCGTTTTTTTGCCACGAACCGAGTTCCCAATGCGGGCAGGCCTGCCAAAGCGCGAACCGGAAATTTTGCAGAAATGGATAGATATCGACATTTATGCACGTCTCCGCGTGGCACGTCGGGATGCTGAACCATTTATTTTGCATGACGGACCGCCCTATGCCAATGGCCGGCTTCATATAGGCCATGCGCTGAACAAAATTTTAAAGGATGTCATCAATCGGTCACAATCTATGCTCGGTAAAAATGCCAATTATGTGCCTGGATGGGACTGTCATGGTTTGCCTATCGAATGGAAAATTGAGGAACAATACCGAAAAAAGGGCAAGGACAAGGATCAGGTTCCAGTTGCCGAGTTTAGGAAGGAATGTCGTGACTTTGCGGCGCATTGGCTGGATGCCCAGTCTGAGGAATTTCAGCGGCTTGGCGTTCTTGGCGACTGGCACAATCCTTATACTACCATGGCGTATGATGCCGAGGCGACAATTGCTTCTGAGCTTGGCAAAATCCTGATGGACGGTAGCCTCTTTCGTGGTGTTAAGCCAGTGATGTGGTCGCCCGTTGAAAAGACAGCCCTTGCTGAGGCTGAGATCGAATATGAGGACCACACCTCGACAACGATCTACGCGCGTTTTCCTGTCCGCCAGCCAAGCCATTTAGCACTTGCGGATGCCAGTATCGTTATCTGGACAACGACGCCCTGGACCATGCCTGGCAATCGTGCGCTCGCCTGTGGCAATGACATTGATTATGCGGTTATCCGCATTAATGGAATCGACAAAGGATCCCATGCCATTGTCGGCGATGTTATTGTGCTAGCGGAGGCGTTGCTAGAAGATGTTTGCGCCGCAATTGGCATCGCCAACTATACCAAGCTTCATCAACTAAGTGGAGCTGATTGCGTGGGTACAATCGCTGCGCATCCGCTGGCTGATCACGGCTATGAACATGATGTTCCACTGTTTCATGCTGACTATGTCACTACGGAACAGGGAACAGGCTTTGTTCATATTGCGCCAGGTCATGGTGTTGAGGATTATGAGCTTGCACATCTCACACATGGTGTCCCGGTGCCTGATACGGTGGCCGAAGATGGCAGGATCATCGAAAATCTGCCACTCTTCGCTGGCATGCATGTTCTGCGTGACAATTTGAAGATTGCTGAAATGATGGCTGAACGGGGCGGCGTGATCGGTATTGGGAAGCTGGTCCACTCCTATCCACATTCTTGGCGCTCAAAAGCGCCGCTGGTTTACCGAAACACATCGCAATGGTTCGTGTCGATGGAGTCGCGTGGCTTGCGTGACACGGCTGTGTCGGAGTTGGGGAAAACTGCGTTTTACCCACCAGCTGGCCAGAACCGGCTTACTTCGATGATTGCCCAGCGCCCAGATTGGTGCCTGTCACGTCAGCGGGCGTGGGGCGTGCCGATTACGGTTTTTGTCAAAAAGGAAACGGGCGAGCCACTGCGTGATCAGGCGGTGATCGACCGGGTTGTTGCCGCGATACGTAAAGAGGGTGCCGATTGTTGGTTCGCGTCCGATTCAAGTCGCTTCCTTGGCCCTGACTATGATGCTGATGAGTATGAAAAGGTCACTGACATTCTTGACGTGTGGTTCGATTCAGGTTCAACGCATGCGTTTGTTCTTGAGGACCGGGATGATCTGTCAAGCCCGGCCGACCTTTATCTTGAGGGCTCCGATCAGCATCGTGGCTGGTTTCATTCCTCGCTTTTGCAGTCCTGTGCAACACGTGGACGGGCGCCCTATAAAGGTGTGTTGACACACGGTTTTGTACTCGATGAGCAGGGTCGAAAAATGTCCAAATCTCTTGGAAATGTTGTGACACCACAGGCAATAATGGACCAGAATGGAGCCGATATTCTGCGCCTTTGGGTTGTCAGTTCCGATTACTACAGCGATCTGCGGATCGGGCCTGAGATCATTAAACGGATGACGGATAACTACCGGCGTTTCCGCAACACGCTTCGCTACCTGTTGGGTGCGCTTGATGGGTATACGGATGAAGAAGCCGTTGATTATGACGCCATGCCCGAGTTGGAAAGATGGGTTCTGAACCGACTTGCCGAACTCGATGTTAGAATCCGCACGATGACAGATGAGTACAATTTTCACGGTATCTTTTCGGAGCTCCATACCCTTTGCAATAGTGATCTATCAGCCTTTTACTTCGAAATCCGCAAGGACAGCCTCTATTGTGATGCGCTCGACTCGGTTGAGCGTCGCGCCTGTCGTACGGTGATGAAGGAACTTTTTGACCGTCTAACTGCGTGGCTGGCCCCAATCCTGTGTTTCACTGCGGAGGAGGCATGGCAGAACTGGGTTGGTGATATTGAAAACTCCGTACATTTGCGCAGCTATGATCCGATCCCGTCAAACTGGGCAAACAGTAGTATCGCTCCACGCTGGGACGGTATCCGGCGGGTCCGTCAGGTTGTAATGAGCGCTCTTGAAAGCGCCCGAAACGATGGAAAAATTGGTGCATCACTTCAAGCAGCGCCAAAGATTCATGTCAGTGCCGATGTCAAGGCGCTTTTTGACGGTCTTGACGCCGCCTCCTTGTTCATCACTTCAGCCGCAGTGATCACCGATGAGCCCGCGCCTGAGAGTGCGTTCAGGCTTGATGGCATCACCGATGTTGCCATTGCCTTTGCAATGGCGGACGGCGAGAAATGCGCCCGTTGCTGGCGGATTACGCCAGAGGTTATGGCTGAAGGTGACATTTGCAAGCGGTGTAAGAAAGTTGTCACGGCGGTGCGATGAAAACTGAGGGCCAGCGCACCAACTATTCCGGACTTGGCGAACGTCTGACGGGGCCTGCGGCGCGGCGCGTGGCAATTTTGCTAGTCGTTGTCCTGGCACTCGACCAGACTTCAAAACAAGTCATGCTCAACTGGATTTTTGCAGCTCCGCGTATCCATCCGGTCATGCCTTTTCTTAACTTTGTTCCCGTATGGAATCCGGGTATAAGCTTTGGCATGCTCGCCAATGGCGGGCAAGTTGTTAGCGCGGGACTAACATTGCTTGCATTTGCCGTAGTCGGGTGGTTTTTCTGGCAGGCTAGCCGCCTTGATCATGTGCAGCAAATCGCTGCTGGCTTGATTTCGGGTGGGGCGATCGGAAATGCGATAGATAGGTTGCGTTTTGGTAAAGTTATTGATTTTATAGATGTATACGTTCAAACATGGCATTGGCCTGCGTTTAATGTTGCCGATGCGGCAATAACAGTGGGCGCGGCATTTTGGGTATACTCGATTTTTTTAGGGCAGGAGACCGGTAAGGAATGAAGTCTAGCGAGACCATCCAGAACCCGATACGGCTAGTGCTGCAGTTCACCGTGTTGGCTTTTATCGCTTCCGGCATCGCAGCTTGTTCTGATTTTCAGCGGGCTATCGGTACCACGAAATCGTCGCCTGACGAATTTGAGGTTGTTGTTCGCCCGCCGCTATCGCTGCCACCGGGCTTTGCCAACACACCCGATGATATCCGCGAGGAGGGGCAGACTGACGCGCAGGATGCTCTAACCCTTGCCGGCAAGTCCCTTGGGTCGGGAAATGCTCATGCAACAGGGTATAATGCGCTCTTTGACTTCGCATCGATTCCTGACAATATCCGCGAAAGAGTGGACGAGGAAACTTATGGCATACAGCTAGAGCGTCGGGTGCCACTCCAACTTATTTTTGGTGGACTACCGAATATTGGTCCGATATTGGACAAGGTTGCAGAAGACCAGCGCATTCGCAAAAACTTACGTGAGGGCTTGCTTCCTAATGATGGTGATATTCTCGCCACAGATGAGGCTAGCGGTGAGACCGTAATCATCAAATGAAGAGGTGATCATGGCCGTGATCCGGCAACTCCCGGACGGGCTTGTTAACCAGATTGCCGCTGGTGAGGTGATAGAACGGCCGGCAAGCGCTCTGCGTGAACTTGTTGAAAACGCTCTTGATGCTGGTGCCGGCAAGATTAGCATCACCCTGCGCCGTGGCGGCATTGATGAATTGACGGTTGCTGATGATGGTCATGGGATGACACCCGACGATATGCTGCTTGCAATCCAGCGCCATGCAACCTCAAAACTCCCCCATGACAATCTGAACCACATTGGATCACTTGGTTTTCGTGGAGAAGCCCTGCCATCCATCGGAGCAGTGTCACATCTAAAATTGACTTCGGTAATGGCTGGCATGCCTCACGCCTGGCGTCTGGAGATCGACGTTGGCAGAATCAATGGCCCTGAACCCGCTGCATTGCAGACGGGCAGTCTGATTTCAGTAACACAATTGTTCAAATCAGTGCCTGCTCGGCTTAAATTTTTGAAGACTAACCGCACCGAGCTGGCACAATGTGTCGATGTGGTCAAGCGGCTTGCGATGGCCTATCCCTTTGTTGCTTTCCAACTGGTTAATGATGGCCGCACCCTTCTCAATGTGAACGCCAGCACACCATTGATTGACGTGGATAATCAATTTCCTGAAAACACTGCTCGCCAGAACCGTCTCTCGGCAATAATTGGTCGTGCTTTTACTGATGAGTCAGCCATTGTCAACGCGGAACGTAATCAGATCAGGCTGGAGGGCATGATTGGTCTGCCGACGATGAATCGGCCGACTTCGGCGCAGGTTTATCTGTTTGTTAATGGCAGACCCATCAATGATCGCTCGCTTCTGGGTGCCATTCGCGCTGGCTATGGTGACACGCTGCCGCGTAGCCGTCATCCGATAGCAGCGCTCTTCCTGACGGTGCCAGCGACTGATCTTGACGTGAACGTTCACCCGGCTAAGGCTGAGGTCCGGTTCCGTGATGCCGCGGGTGTACGCTCGCTTCTTGTTGGCGCCATTGGTGCGCAATTGGCCGCCGATAGTGTCAGAGCGTCGTCGGAAGGCGGAACCGCTGCGCTTTCTCGGCTTGCTGGTAGTGCATTCCGCTCTGACCCAGCCTATTTTTCAGCGTCGCCATCACATCCTTCATATGAGCTTTTGCCATCGGCATCGAAACGCCGGATCGGTGAAGTCTGGCAGTCCCCGTTGCCGCAGGACCCTCATCTTATGTGTGAAGAACCACTTGCCGCCCGTCCCGCAGGAACGGATCAAACCGCCACCGATGAGAGCGCGATGGTAGCAGTCCGTCGGACGCTTTTAGGTGCGGCCAAGGCGCAGCTTCATAAAACCTATATTGTCGCCGAAACTGAAGACGGCATGACAATAATTGACCAACATGCTGCCCACGAACGGCTACTCATGGAACGAATGAAAGCCGCCCTTGCCGAGGCAGGTGTTAGCGCGCAAGCCCTGCTGCTGCCAGAAATTGTCGAGTTGGCAGATGATAGGCGGCAAGCCTTGCTCGAGATGGGCGAGGCACTTTCCCGGCTTGGGCTTGAAATAGAGGGATTTGGCGAGGGCGCGGTTATCGTGCGAACCATTCCGGCACTGCTTGGCAATCCCGACGCTAAACAAATAGTTGCTGATATTGCTGAAGAACTGGTAGAGCTTGGCGACAGCAGTAGCCTTGAAAATCGGTTGAACCATGTGCTGGCTACGCTTTCGTGTCATGGGTCGGTGCGCGCCGGACGGGTGCTGAATGCAAATGAGATGAACGCGCTTTTGCGAGAGATGGAAATCACACCTCGATCAGGCCAGTGCAACCACGGCCGTCCCACATGGATCAGACTATCCCTTGCCGATATCGAAAATCTGTTTGGCCGTAGGTGAAAACCTAATTAACTTTTTAGAAAATGAACCACGGCCTTGCCATAATGTCTGCTGTCAACCGGTTTGAGATTGGTCGTGGCGAGGATGTCTGGGTCAAGCTCTTCTTGTCTACTAGTCTCGATCACCGCAATACTCTCTGGCCGCAAAGCGCCAATGGCGTTCAGGCTGGCAACAGCCCGCAACCCGTCACCCGTATCATAAGGGGCATCGGCAAAAACAAGATTGGCAGGGTCACCCCGCCAGGTTACCAGCTGGGTGGCATCGCCTGCAATGACCCGACAATCATCCATGCGCCGCAATTTGTGAATATTTTTTCTCACAACGGCCAATGCCGCAGGGTCTTTCTCTACAAAGTTAGCCCAGGTGGCGCCTCGTGACAGCGCTTCTAGGCCGATTGCTCCAGTTCCGGCAAACAGATCAAGCACAATGCCATTTACCAGAGGTGATCCGTAATGCCCTCCGGCAAGAATGTTGAAGATCGACTCGCGAACACGATCAGCGGTCGGTCGTGTTTTGTTACCGGCGAAGTCTGCCAGTTTTGTGCCGCGATGCTGGCCTCCGATGATCCGCATTCTGTCCTCTTTTTACTGCTGACCTGCCAACGCTACCCCGGCAGTTTTTAGGTTTTGCTTTGGCTATCAGCTTTGGCTTAGCATTATTTGCGCTTTCTGGCTCACCGCCTGTGATGCCCAACTGGTCAGCGAGAACCCGTGATTTGACTGGTTCAATGCTGTCTTCGGTGAGCTCACCAAGTTGAAACGGGCCGTAGGAGATTCGGATCAAGCGCCCAACTCTGTGGCCAAGATGTTCCATGATCCGCCTGACTTCACGGTTCTTGCCCTCACGAATGGCAACGGTCAGCCAAGCATTGCTAGGCATTTGCCTGTCAAGGGTGGCGATGACACTGCCATACCGCGCACCATCGATTGTCAAGCCCTTGGCAAGCAGGGCAAGACTGGCCTCGTCAACTTGCCCTTGAACCCTGACCCGGTATTTGCGGCTCCAACCTGTCGCCGGTAATTCTAAATGTCGGGCCAGATCACCATCATTGGTCAGCAGGAGCAACCCCTCAGAGTCCATGTCCAATCGACCAACACTGATCAGACGTGGCAAATTCGATGGCAACCTGTCAAAAACGGTTTCCCGGTTCTTTTCATCACTTGCGCTCACAACAAGGCCGCGCGGCTTATAGTAACGCCACAGCTTGGCAGGTTCGCGTGCCGGTAGTAGTTCACCGTCGATAATAATCCTGTCACCCAAACTCACATTCAGGGCCGGGCTGGTGATAATTTTACCATTAACACTGACACGCCCATCGGTAATGCGTGCCTCAGCCTCGCGACGCGAACAGACTCCAGCTCTTGCGATGCGTTTGGCGATACGTTCATTGGGCGCTGATTTGTCCAATGAAAAATTCTGATTCTTTTTCATGCCGTTGGTGTAGTCGCAATCGTGTGGCTTTGCAAATTTCAATCGTCTGTTTATAGAAATAAGTCAGGTATTAAACAGATGTTTTTGAAACGATGGTGGCTGTGGAAGGGACAGCAAAATGGACCAGACAAACAAAGCCGATGGAATGATGCTTACTCTGCTAGCGCATGCAAGGGTGGCCGCAGAGGCTGGTGAGGTGCCGGTCGCAGCAGCTGTCACCAAGTCTAATGGTAAAGTGATTGCTATTGCAGAAAACCGGATGAAGCGAGATGGCAACGCTCTTCATCATGCGGAAATGCTAGTCATCTTCGAGGCCTTGCGGGTACGGCAAACGTCCCGTCTTGAAGATTGTGATCTCTGGGTGACGTTGGAGCCTTGCACCATGTGCGCTGGCGCGATTGCCCATGCACGTTTGCGACGGTTGTATTTTGGCGCTTTTGACGTAAAGGCTGGGGCGGTGGAGTCGGGCGTTCGTTTTTTTGACCAGCCGAGCTGCTATCATCGACCGGAAATTTATGGTGGGCTGTCGGCCGCTGCTGCTGCTGATCTGCTACGTGCCTTTTTTCGGGATCGGCGCTAGCTTTTGGCAATATCCGTCCTGAAAAACCCATCAGGCCAGTCAATATCGGCAATGGCCTCATAGGCAGTCTGGCGGGCTGAAGCGCAGTCGGCCCCCAAGCCGGTCACAGCTAAAACGCGTCCGCCATTTGCCCGCACGGTGCCATCTGGGGCGATCATTGTACCCGCATGAAAAATCAGTGTGTCCTCGCGTTTGGCAGCCGCTGTCAGGCCACGAATCTCACTGCCCTTGGAATGGGCAATGGGATAACCCTTAGCAGCCATGACTACTGTGACGGCGCTTCGCTTGTCCCAGCGCATTGAGAAATGTCCAAGTCCGCCCTCAACTACGGCCAGAATTGCCGTGACTAGATCAGTTTTCATCCGTGGCAGGATGACCTGTGCCTCCGGGTCACCAAAGCGACAGTTGAACTCAACGACCCTTGGCCCTGTCTCGGTCAGCATCAGGCCGACATAGAGCACCCCGCAATAGGGCGTTCCCTCGTCAGCCATACTGCGCGCCAGTGGCTCAACAATTTCTGCCATGACCTGATCACGCAACGCATCATCTAGGCGGGGTGCGGGTGAAATCGCCCCCATGCCACCGGTGTTTGGCCCCTGATCCTGGTCAAAGGCGCGTTTGTGGTCCTGTGCACTGGCCATGAACAGGCAATCGGCCCCGTTGACGAGCGCAAAAAGCGAGGCTTCGGGTCCAGTCATGCGTTCTTCGATCAGCACCTCTTGGCTTGCGGCACCAAATAACCCGCCAAGCATTTCAGTCGCTGCTTGCTTTGCTTCTTCTGCCGTGTCTGCAACCACCACACCCTTGCCAGCAGCGAGCCCGTCGGCTTTGACAACACAGAACCCGCCCATAGCGTCGATTTGTTGTTTAGCGTCACTCACATTACTGACAACTGCGAAGGCGGGCTGTGGGATGTCACACCGCCGGCAAACCTCTCGGGCAAAAGCCTTCGATCCCTCCAGCTGGGCCGCGATTCGGGACGGACCAAAGGCGGCAATGTTATTATCCGCGAGCCTGTCGACAAGACCAAGAACAAGCGGCACTTCAGGTCCAATGACAACTAGATCGGCGGCTATCTTGATGGCTAGGTCCGTCAATCCCTCGACATCATCTGCAGCAACTGTAACGCATGTGCCAAAGTTGGTCATGGCATCGCTTCCGGGGGCGATCACCAATTCGTTAACAAGTGCAGATGCCGAGATTGACCAAGCAAGCGCATGCTCTCGCCCACCGCTACCTACCAGAAGAACCTTCATCATCCCCGTCCGTTCCGGATGTTGGTGTCTAAATTGTTGCCGTTGGCGCAATATGGCATAGTATGGTGCCATTATGAAAGACCAGACACCGACTTCTTTTGATGAACACATATTGGTTCAGAACGATAAGAGCAATGCGCCCTTCATCACGATTTCCGAACTTTCGTCGCGCCTCAAGGCCACAGTCGAGGGTGCTTTTGACTACGTGCGAGTGAGAGCCGAAATTTCACGGCCTACTCGCGCACCCTCTGGCCACCTTTATTTCACATTGAGGGATGAACGATCGACGTTGGCGGCGGTATGTTGGAAAACGGTTGCTGGCAATCTTGCCATCCAGCCCGAAGAGGGTCTTGAGGTGATCTGTTCGGGCAAGCTAACGATCTATCCCGGCCAGTCAAAATACCAGATTGTCGTCAGTCAGATGGAGCTGGCAGGCGAGGGCGCGCTGCTCAAACAGCTTGAGGAACGGCGCCGCCGGCTTGCCGCAGAAGGGCTGTTTGCGGACGATCGTAAGAAACCCCTACCGCAGATGCCATCGGTGATCGGTGTGGTGACGAGCCCAAGTGGAGCCGTTATCCGTGACATCCTGCACCGGCTGCATGATCGTTTCGGTGTGCATGTGCTGGTCTGGGGTACTCTGGTCCAAGGCCAGAATGCGGCACCCCAAATTGCTGCCGCCATCCGTGGATTTGATGCTATGCCGGCAGATGGGGCATTGCAGCGCCCGGACGTCGTGATTGTTGCCCGTGGTGGTGGATCACTTGAGGATTTATGGGCATTTAACGAGGAGTCGGTGGTGCGGGCTGTTGCCGACTGCAACATACCGGTGATTTCTGCGATTGGCCATGAGACTGATACTACCTTGATAGATTATGCTTCCGATCTGCGTGCGCCTACACCGACTGCCGCTGCAGAATTGGCGGTTCCGGTTCAGGTGGAACTGTTGGCGAGACTAAATGAGGGGCAGGCCCGGCTGCAACGAGCAATAAGTCGTCGCCTTGAGAGGGTGGGCGAGCTATTGCGATCCTCGGCGCGAGCGCTCCTTGACCCGGCTGAGATGATCAACCAACGGGGTCAGGCACTCGATCTTGCTATCGCCGGATTGAACAATGCGCTCGACACGAAACTGACTAGCTGCGAGTTGCGTCTTGCAGGTCTTGCTGGCAGGTTGCGGCCACCAGAACGGCAACTCGCCGAGTTCGTTGCAGAGGCTGCAAGACAGGGGGAGCGGCTGGCGCAACTAATGGACCACCAACTCACAAAACGCGTCCAGTCAATTGATGCACTTGAAAAACTGCTGCAAGCCAACTCCTTTGAACGTGTTCTTGAACGTGGGTTTGCACTGGTGACCAACGAGTCCGGCACAACAGTCAAACGGGCTGAGGAGGCGGCAGAGGGTTCCACGGTAACCGTACGCTTTGCCGATGCCAGCCGACAGGCGCTACTCGATCCACGGGGGACAGAAGCCACGCCACGCAAATCGCCACTGATTAAGGCGCAGGACCCTGCCCGAAAATCAAAGGTGGATGACGATCAGGAAAGGCTGTTCTAGCAATTAGATATCTTTACCCCAACGGCGATGTGGCCAGAACCATTGTTCGGGCCGTTGTCTGATCCATTTTTCCAATGTGCCATTAATTTCGGTTGCTAGCTTTTTAATGCTAGCATCATCATCGTCGTTGGGAAGAGGAATGGGCGGCGAGATGGTGACACGAAATCTACATCCTGTGAGCCGCTCGGTATGCATATACATCACGGGCACTTTCTTGCGGATCGCCAGTTTGATATAGCTTATTGATGTTGTCGCATCCCGGCCAAAAAAAGGAACTACCATGCCCTCACGCAGCTTCTGGTCTACTAGAAGGCACATGAATTGTCCCTTTTTAAGTGCTGACACCATGCCTAGAGCGGCCTCACGCCCCTTGCGATAGATGTCACCACGATAGGCTGCTTGTCGACGTTCCAGAAGTCCACGAAGCAGCGGGTTGTTAAGTGGCCGGTAAATGGCCGCAACAGGTTTGCTGACGGTGATTGCTGCATAGGGTCCGATTTCCCAATTACCGATATGCGCGCCAATTAGGAAGCCGCCAGATTTTAGCCCCTGCAGATTTTCACGCCCGACAAATTCAACACGGCCCTTACGAGATAATGTAGCGATGTGGGGATATTCTCCAATCACCCGACCGATGTTCCACCACATTGCCCTCAGGACATCGTTCTGATCCGCACCGTCCAGATCGGGCATTGCAGCTATTAAATTGCGTCGTGCCCTTGTGTGCCAAGGCGTCAGTGGTCCAAGGAGGCGCACAAACGCACCGATAATCCAGCTCGCCGCTGACACTGGCAGCAGGCGGGCGGCAAAATACATGATGAAGACGATCGTAGCCTCGAGTGGCCAGATAAAAATCTGGCGTAATTTTCGTAGGATAAGTTTACCGATTTGATCATCCATTATCTGCGACCTTACGCGGCGTGGAGATTGCTGCCAAGACCGCCTCGATCAATCCGTTATTATCATCCAATTCAACTGTTACCGGCATAAATCTGATGCGTTCACGCCATTCGGTTGGCAGACGAACCCAATCTTTTTGTGTGGTAATTAACCGCGCCCCCAATCGACCCGCATCCTCCTGCAATCTTGTCAGATCATGCTGTGAATATTCGTGATGGTCAGCAAAGGCTAGCCAATGAACAAGATTGCCACCAGCTTGCCGCACAGTGACAAAGAACCTTTCTGGACGCCCTATGCCGGCAAAAGCCAATAACGGCACGTCTCCAAGTTCGTCAATAACCGCCCGATCCGCCCGTAATGTTGCGTGAACAACTGGCAACCCCTGAAGGATTGTTGGTGCAAGTCCGGTTTCATCCTTCCCATTGATCAACGCCAAATCGAGTTCAGTAAGACCCTCTCCAAGCGATGCACGCAATGGCCCTGCCGGTATCACCCGACCATTGCCAACGCCCACAGATCCATCAAAAACACCAATTTTCAGATCTTTTTTGAGAAAAGGGTTCTGCAATCCATCATCCATCAGGATCAAATCATGCAAACCGCGCGCTGATATGGTGGAGGCACCAGCCACACGGTCGCGTGCAACCAACACATCGCGTCCCTCGGCCAGCATTAATGGCTCATCACCACAGACTGATGACTCATGTATTTGCGGATCAACCCAGAGAGGCTTGGTAGTGCTGCCGCCATAGCCACGCGACAGGATCACCGGCGCGTGGCCAGCAGCCACACACCAATCATAGAGATACGCCACAACTGGCGTTTTTCCGGTGCCGCCAACCGTAAGGTTTCCGACACAGATGACTGGCAATTCGGCGTGGCTTTGTTGTGCGAAAAAGCTGCGAACGATTCCAGCGAGGCTCCACAGGCCTGACAGGGGAAGAAGTAGCGTCGAAATGACACCCCGGCTGTTCCAGAATAATGGTGTCTTAATCATTTTGATGGTGTCCGGTCATGCAGCAGCGCAATGATATGATCTGCGGCAATCGCGGGCCGTTTACTAGCCTTCTTGGCATATGATTTCATCGCACTTTCGCTGGTTTGTTTTGCATCGTCGTTCAGAATGCCTGCTTTAACGGCATCTACAAGCTCATCACCGTTGGCAATATCAGTGACACCGCCAATCTCTCGAATGCCATCAAATTCAGCCTGATTTTTGGCAAGATGCGGGCCGCAGATCACCGGCAGACCGAATTGGGCTGGCTCTAGCGGATTATGTCCGCCGATCGGCAGGAGCGACCCACCCAGAAATACCACATCAGCAATTGCAAATAGACTACCCATCTCACCAAGCGTATCAACGATATGAATCACCTCTCCGGTTGCTGGTGTCTGACCAAGGGCGCGGCGTGCTGGTGCCTTGACATTTGGCATCTGGTCTCGGCAAAGCGCTGCGATGGTGTTGCCTCTTTTGGGATGCCGCGGGGCAAGTAGGGTGAACCATTCATTACCCAGAGCTTGCGCAGCTTTTATGACGCTTAGATCTTCACCATCATGCGTTGAGGCGGCCAGAAAAATGCGCCGGTCACCCGCCGCTTGTTTCAATATAGCCATTAGGCTGGGGTCGGTTTTCATTCCTCCTGATGTGAGCTTTAGCGACCCCACTCGATGAATGATATCCGAGCGCGCACCTAAGTCGCACAGCCTGCCGGCCTGTTTGTCATTAACCGCTAATACAAGTTCAGCTGTTCCAAAAACTGCAGCCGCGAGCGCAGGGCGGCGACGCCAGCGTGCAGCAGCAGCATCCGAGATTTGTGAGGAGGCAAAAATCACCGGAATGTCACGTCCTGCTGTTCTGTGAATAAGGTTTGGCCAGAAATCAGACTCCATGAAAATAGCGGCTATAGGAGCGCTTGCATCCAGAAATCTGTCAACAAAGGTCGGGTGATCCAATGGTTGGTAAAGGTGGGTTACATTTGCCTCTGTCGTCCAGTCATTAACCAATTTAGCAGCTGTTACGGTGTTTGTAGTGATTATGAAAGCTTGACTTGGAAGTCGAGCTGCCAGTGCCTCGATCAGTGACAGGCCGGCCACTGTCTCACCAACGCTGACGGCATGTACCCAGACAGCTCCTTTCGGTAAGGATGTTTGATAAAGGCCAAATCTTTCCACAAGGCGAGCAGCGTCTTCTTTGCCCTGTTTTGCGCGGCGCCTGAGCATGAGGCCCAGAAGTGGCGTCACCAAACGCCATGTAAGACTGTATGAGGCAGGCAGATTCGAAGCCGCCCGTTGAACATCTTTCCTAGGCATTTGTAATGATCTTCCCGCCATCTGCCTTTTTCTTATTGGTGAAAAACCCATCGGCCCGATCAGTGACACCATTGAGTGCCACCTCTAATTTCTTACGCTGGCTCTCCATTCTGTCTCTGGTGCTCTCGTCGCTATTTTTCTTGTTGCCAAACGTTCTGCCATCTGGCGTCAACGCCTCGCCCCAAATCATGATACCGCGGCAAAATGGTTTTGGTATGATCATGCAGTCCCAGCCGGGTGCACGCCAGAATCTATCGACTGACCAGGCAACGGGAATTATCGGCTTTCCTGTCAAATTGGCGAGTGCCACTGGCCCAGTCGCAGCGATACGAGCAGGCCCCCGAGGACCATCAGGTGTTATTGCAGCTACCTTACCGGCATCAAGAACGCGCTTTAATCCCCTCAATCCGGACATCGCGTTGCGGTTGCTGCTTCCCCACACGGTGCGCACGCCGAGGTGATTGACCGTGTGTGCCAAAAGCCGGCCATCTGGATGTGGTGACTGCAGGGCATTCATTGCGTGGCGGCGTGGCCAAAGCCAGGGCATGGCAATGATGCGCGAGTGCCAGAACACCAGAATGAATCCATCATGATCATCTAGAATTTCTTGCCGCTCCTCAGGGTTGTAGGTGCGCCAGCGAATGGTCGCCATCGTCAAAGCAACAATGGCCGCCAACAGCCAGCTAAGAACAAACACGCCAACAGGTTTTCTTATGAGTGTTTTCAGCATCGTTTCTACAATTGTCTTTGGTCATTTCCAAAATGATGAGCCATCAACAGGACGTTGGCCCAATAAGGCAAACGACAAATATAACATCGTCCCGTGTTGCTTATAATCTAGCAAATTTATATCAGCAAATGCCAGCTTATGTCGGGGATTGTGGCATTAGGGATGCAACAGAATGATGCTAGCGGCTCTGTCAAAGCTGTGGTTATATACGCAAGATATAAACCGATCCTGTCAGCAAGAATCTGGCCTAGCTGTCGGCATGATGCACAAGGACGTCCCCCAAAAATGTCTGATACAGACCGAGGCCCATTGTTGCCAGCAAATCAAATCATCGAAAAGGGCATCTCACCAAGGTCTCGTTTGCTGGTGAATAAAGCGGTTGTTGGCATTGGCGAAGTGGTTTGGCAAAAACCTTGGATTGATAATATAACTTGTGAGTATTGCACCATCCTCGCCAAAAAACCGAAAATGCATGTCCTGCGACTGTTTGCCTGCAAAACACACGTTGCTGAGATCCTGTTGCTCAAAAGTGCCCTTCTTTATGTCGGCAATGATACCACCCCGCTCAACATCGCGGCTGCTTGTAGGCCACTTGCCACTGGTCTCTTTGAGCAAACCCACCCACTGATGTATAGTCCAAAAACTAAATTGGTTTCAGTGTCTAGCAATCAGGTTTGCAAACGAGGTGTTATTAAGACAATTGCGCTGGATCTTGTATTTGAGGGAGTCTGCACCGAATTGCATCATCATGGAGTCTTACCAGCACTTGTGGCTGCCCGGTGAGTGAACAGAAAGTTGAGATGCAGACAGCGAAGTCAGAAAAGACGCAGCAACAACCCGCCAGCAACAGGTCCAGAGAGATCATGAGGCGCATCTGGGATGGGTGGATAAGGCGTTACCTTGCACGGTTGATCTGGGCGTTTCTATTGATGGCCATTGTCGCCGGCACCGCATCTGCCTATCCATTGCTGACCCGATATATTTTCAATGCGCTTGCCGATGGCAGGGCGGGTGAGGTCATCTGGCTGGCGCCGCCGGCAATCATCATCCTTGCCCTCGTCAAAGGATTTGCCCTCTTCATGCAGACGATACAGGTCAACGCGCTGGCGCTTCGGGTTACGACGGATCTGCAAAAAGACATGGCAAAGAGCCTGATTGAGGCTGATCTTGCGGTGGTTACGCGTGAACCGGCTGGCGCTTTTATGTCACGGATCATGAATGACCTAAATCTGGTGCGCGAGGCATTTGTGAGGCTTGCAAACAACCTTGTCCGTGACATTCTGACGGTGATAGTGCTGATCGGCGCAATGCTCTGGCTTGATTGGCTGATGGCTCTTGTCGTTCTGGCGGTCTATCCGCTGGCCATGCAGCCGATTATTCGTATCGGCAATCGCCAGCGCAAAGCCTCGGGTAATCTGCAGTCACACATGGAAGACGTAACGTCACTACTTGCTGAGACCTTGCAGGGCGCGCGCATGGTCAAGGCCTATCAGATGGAAACCATTGAAATTAAACGCACAGAGAGTGCTTTTGACGGCCTTTACCAGCGCCTTGTTGGGCTTTTGACCGGGCGGGCGAAGATTGATCCTATCCTCGAGGTGGTTGGTGGCATTGCGGTTGGCGGTGTTGTCGCTCTTGCCAGCTGGCGTGTTGCCGCTGGTAATATGCAGGTAGGTGATGTTGTTGCCTTCATCACAACCTTGATCTTGCTGGTTCAGCCGGTTCGGGGCATTGGCACGCTGAACGCGGTGACACAGGAAGCACTTGCTGCAGCTGAGCGCATTCTTGCCCTTCTCGATACTCCCCGACAAATCACCTCGCCAAATCACGCTCCTGCGCTTACAGTTAGCAAGGGAGAAATCGTGTTCGACCAGGTTTGTTTCAGCTATGGCAATAACACAAAGGTTTTAGATGACATCAACTTTCAAGCAGGTGCAGGCCAAACAGTAGCGCTTGTTGGACCGAGCGGCGCTGGTAAGACGACGATCATCAATCTTCTGCCACGATTTTTCGATGCAACGCGAGGCACCATCCTGATTGATGGTCAGGATATCAGCACTGTCACGACAGAAAGCCTGCGACGGAATATTGCGCTTGTTGGACAGGATGCCATTCTTTTTGATGATACTGTAGCAGCGAACATCGCGTTTGGCAGTCCAGGCGCCAGCCTTACAGAGATAGAGACTGCTGCAAGGGCCGCTGCCGCGCATGAATTCATCGCTGACCTACCAAACGGATATTATACTGCGGTTGGAGCGATGGGTAATCGCCTGTCCGGCGGTCAGCGCCAACGCGTCTCGATTGCCAGGGCGATGCTCAAGGATGCTCCAATTCTTTTGCTTGATGAGGCGACAGCGGCGCTTGATGCGGATTCGGAAAAGCAGGTACAGACCGCTTTGGCCGTCCTGCAAAAGGGTCGTACCACTTTGGTTGTGGCACATAGATTGGCGACGATACGTGATGCTTCACAGATTTTGGTGATGGAGGACGGGAAGATTACCGAGCGTGGCACACATGATAGTCTGACCGTTGCCAATCGCGTTTATGCGCGTCTGTGCAATCTTCAGTTCTTTGGTGGTGATTAATCACTCACGGCGGAGGATGCTGTCGGTCAGGCGAACAGCCCAGTCTTTTGCCTTAAATTCACGGGTGATTGAGGCAGGGTCGTAAACACCATCAACCCAGTCAAAAAATCTCATGCCTCGGTCTTCATAGGGGAAATAGGACGCAAAAAATGCATCCAAAACCCCGGTCTTTGCCTGTTTGACATGGCCATATTTCCACGTAAGCTGTTTCACTGCTTCCCGCGCTGGCCGTTCTTTAGCAATCAGCAGATACAACGCTGCCATCAACCCGGCACGGTCTGCGCCTGATTTGCAATGCATCATTGCCGGCAACTCGATCTCTTCAAACAATGCCCTTGCAGCGTGGAGCATCTGCTTATCCGGAGCGGCGCGCGATCGTGCGGTAAAATCCATCAGTATAAGGCCATATTTTGCACAGGCTTCGGCTTCCAACCTCCAGCCGCCGTCGGCGCGTGGGCCGCGTAAATTGATAACTGTCCTGATGCCCCGATCAGCCGCCTTCTTGATACGTCTCGGACTTGGTTGATTGCACCGCCACATGCCCGGGGCGATTTCGTGTTCATTGTGCCAATAGATCCTGAGGAAGCCGTGATCCTTTACAATCAATTCAGTCCAGTCGACAAGACCGCGACGACTGCCAGCGGGTGCGACAAAGCTCATGAACCTGCCACCGTCATGCCGTCAACACGCAGTGAAGGGGCTGAGGTACTTTTGCGCATGTCGATATCATTGGCCCGGGTTATTGCCATGAAAATGTCTTTGAGATTGCCGGCGATGGTCGCCTCAGCCACTGGGTGCGCGATTTTGCCCTTCTCAATCCAGAAGCCTGCAGCACCGCGGCTGTAATCTCCAGTGATCATATCGACTGAGCTGCCCATCATCTCAGTTACTAAAAAACCAGCGTCAACATCGGCGAGCAGCTCATCAAATGAAATGTCACCATTTTCCAGATAGAAGTTACTTGTCGATGGAGATGGCGGTCCACCAAGGCCGCGGCTGGCATTGCCGGTTGAACTGAGGCCAAGTTTTGTTGCCGAGGCAATATCAAGGAACCAGCCCTGCAACACCCCATCCTTGACCATTTCACGGCGCTTTACAGCGAGCCCCTCGCCATCGAACAGGCGTGACCCCATACCCCGGGGGCGTAACGGATCGTCAACAAAAGTCAGGCCGGAAGCCGCGACCTGTTCGCCCATACGGTCTTTTAGAAAACTGGTGCCACGGGCAATAGCCGCGCCATTAATCGCACCGGCCATGGTGCTGACGAGTGAGGCTGATACTCGCTTGTCATAGACCACCGGAAACTGGCCGGTGGGCGGTTTGATTGCCCCAAGGCGCGCCAGCGTCCGGGTGGCGGCACTGTTGCCAACCTTGTCCGGGCTATCCATGTCGGTCGCAAAGACTGCTGCGCTGTAATCATAATCGCGCTCCATATTCCCGTTCTTTTCAGCGATAACCATCGCCGAGACACCGTTCGATGAACGTTTGTAGTCAGCGGAAAAGCCGTTGCTCGTCGCGATCAGAATATTGGTAACGCCATGGCTCGCTGACCCGCCTTCTGAATTGGTAATGCCCTTATGCGATAACGCTGCCTCCTCGGCGCCGCGTGCGATGTCGGTCAGATCATCAACCGTTGGAACGTGTTCATCATAAATTTCCAGATCGGGAAGCTGTTTGGCCAGCTCAGCTGTGTGAGCGAGACGTGCATAGGGGTCGTCGGGCGCAATTTTTGCCATTGCCACTGCGCGCTGTGCCAGCGATTTGATATTGTCGCTGTCCAGTTGGCTGGTTGAAATGGAAGCGTTGCGCTGGCCAACAAAAACTCGTAGGCCCGCGTCAAAATCCTCTGAGCGTTCGCTTGCCTCGACTTTGCCAAGCCTGAGATCGATTGAGGTGCCCTCACCCCGGGCAAGCATGGCATCGGCGCCATCAGCTCCCGCAGATTTTGCGGCATCAAGAAGTTCGGAAATAAGTGATTGCTCTGTACGTTTCATCATTTCCTTCACATATTGTACGGGCGTGGTCATTTCAACCGCCAGCACCAAACAATAGCCATCCTTGCATCAACCATCCAATGCGTTTATGACCTTGCACATGACTTACAGCGTTTTCATCGACGGGGCTGCCGGAACGACGGGGTTGCAGGTGTTTGACAGACTGTCGATGCATCCGGCGGTCTCGGTGCGATCTCTATCTGACGAGCTGCGCAAGGATAATGAAGCTCGCAAGCAGATGATGGCTGCGTCCGATTTGACGATTCTGTGCCTGCCAGATGCCGCCGCGCGCAAAGCTGCTGATATGGGGGGGCTGACGAATGCGCGATTAATCGACGCATCATCCGCGCACAGAACGCATGCCGACTGGGTTTATGGGTTTCCTGAATTGATAAGCGGACAGCGTGATGCTATTGCTGCTGCTTCGCGGATCAGCAACCCGGGATGTTACCCAACCGGATTTCTAGCCTTGACCCGTCCGCTGATTGAAGCAGGTATTTTGCCGCGCGATGCGTTGCTTAGCGTGCCGGCAGTGTCTGGTTTCAGCGGTGGCGGTAATGGCATGATTGCGCGGCAGGCCGATGGGGCATTGCCAGCGCATGGCAGCTATGGTGTGGCGCTCGCGCATAAGCATATTCCCGAAATGGTGGCCTTTGCCGGCCTCAGCACTGCGCCCATTTTCATGCCGGCCGTTGCTGATTTCTATGCTGGCATGCTCGTCAATGTTCCCTTGCACAAGCGGCAGCTGACGAGAACCGTAACCGGTCAGGATCTGCATGATTGCCTGGCGGCTCATTTTGCCGGGCCGGGGCTGGCGCGCATGGCAGCCGCGAGAGCCAATGATGACACCCTGCTTGCCGATAATCTGCTGGCAGCAGATGGCCTCGCAAACGCCGACCATATGGAATTATCTGTATTTGCGGATCAGGATAACAGGCAGTTCTGGTTACTTGCCAGGCTTGACAATCTCGGCAAGGGTGCGGCAGGTGCAGCAGTTCAGAATATGAATATCGCCCTTGGGCTTGATGAAATGATGGGCCTTAACACCGGTGTGTAATGTCAGATCGGCTTGACGAAACCTTTTATCTGCCTGTGCAGACGGAAATTGATCGGGCAGTCAACTATCCCTATGACGCGCCGGACACGGCTTTCGTGTTTGATAATGGTCGCCTTCGGGCCTTTGATGATGCTGGAATTCTTAATGAGAGGACGGCGGTTCTGTCTGTTGGATCAAACCGAGCACCAGTGCAGCTCCGTCGCAAATTTGGTGATGCAGCAATCATTCCCGTTACCCCCGCTGTCCTGCATGATTGCGACATTGTTCATGCGGCGCAGCTCGGCTATTATGGTGCTGTGCCATGTACCGCTTTCCCGGCTGCCGGGTGCGAGGTGCGGCTGAATGTTGCCTGGCTTAACAGGGTGCAGCTGGAAATCATGCACCGTACCGAGGCTGTCGGTATTGCCTACGACTATATCCGTTTTAATGGTGGGGCAATCACACATCTTCCCGTACCAGCTGCTGGCGGTGAGATCATTTCCGGATATCAGCCTGTCTTTGGCTATGCAGCGCGGGGTGGCGTTCTCGATGTTGGGGCGGGCCAGCCGGCGGGGTTGTCGCGAATTTCGGCAAAGAACCGGATTTTTCAGACAATGACTCAGGCAGAGGCCGCCAAATTTGTACGGCAGCTCACGGGCAATGACGATCACCGCAGTCTGGAGCATTTCGTCGCTGACATGCAGGCTGACAGGACAGAGCGCCGTCTTATCATTGAGCGGTTATCAGCTTATATGCTATTAGCCAAAGGTGCGCCATGGCAGATTATCGAAATGCAGCTCGATGATCTGGAGGCCTACATCTAGCTCTGCCCGGCGTCAGCCAACCAGCCTGTCGATAATCAGAAAAAATGTCAGGATTAATCCTGCATTACGATTGGATTTGAACAGCGTCAACGCCCCTTGTGGATCATCAGGGTTGATCATTCGCGCCTGGCGCAACAGATGAATTGTCATCAGCACGATACCGAGCATCCAGATCCCCGGACCTTGATGTAATTGAATTCCTGCTTGGTGGATCATTCCCCTCGCCGCCGAGAACAGCCGACAGATGGCACAGATGATGGTGCTGTTTCTGCTTGGCGCAATTACAATGCGGGGCGCCG
>CACJUX010000003.1 GCA_902596655.1 uncultured SAR116 cluster alpha proteobacterium
GGACGTGAAGCGCTGTGGAATTAGGCACAGACGAAGAACATTACTCATTGCACGAGCTGATTAGCAATCATTGCGGCGCAGCAATGTATCACCCCGCCGCAAAAGCAATGCCGGCAGGGCCGTTAGATCAGCAATGACATTTTCGGGCTTAATGTCCGGGTCCGGGCGCTCGGCAATATCATCGGCAATGCAGATGAAATCCGCCACGCCGGCGGCAATTGCGGCGCCATAATCAGCCCTCGTATCTCCAATCATCAGCACTTGTGAAGGATCGACTCCATTGGCAGCGCAGCAATAAAGAAGTCCGTCGGGTTCAGGTTTCACTCCATGTCCGCTGTCGGCCCCAACAACCGTGGAAAACAGTTTTGAAATACCGAGGTCGGAGAGATTCTGTCGGGCTGAAACCTCATTGTCATTGGTTAGAAGTGACAGCTGGAAACCCGCTGCATAGAGTTTGCCGAGAGGTGTCTTGATGTCACCCTTGGAAACGGATTTGCCGCGCACAAGTCTGAGCATCAGCGCCTCAATTTCCGCCTGATAGCCTATGTCTGATTGGAGATCAAACATGACAGTAGGCAGATGTTTCTGCCAGACCGATTGGATCGCGACGATGGAGTCGCGAGCGAAAACACCGGCTGGATCAATCTGGCCGCTGACCATATCAACGCCAATTGACGCCAGAAGATCAGCTGCGGTGATATCACTATGGCCCTCGGGCAATCGGGATATGGTGTGGTCAGCCAGAGCCTCAATGACCGGCAGCCAGGTGGCGGTAAGGCTCAGAAGGACACCATCCTTGTCAAAAACCAGCGACTTAATCATTTGAGGACTCTGTCGTAATGAATGGGATGACGCTTTCTTGAGAATGGCGCATTTGACCACGCCTGCCAAGCTGGATTTGCCAACGCCAGACGCGGCAGCTAACCGCTTGACGGTTTGTCCGCTAGTTAGCGCTGCGCCGCAAGCACCTGATCAACCGCAGGATGCGTCCGCATCGCTACCATGAAGGCAGCCAGTTTTGGCCGTTTGGCCAACAAACCGTCGCGGTCAAGATCCCAGCGCGCCAGCATGTAGAGATAGAAATCAGCGGCAAAAGGTGTGGCACCGCAAAGAAATGGACAAAGCGTTTCTTCGATAAAATCATAGGCTGGCGCCTGTTCGACGACGGCAAGGACCCGCACCGCGTCAAACGCACTATCGGGGGCGTAATATTCAGTACGGTGTTGACGATGATAAGCGGGATAAATGCAGGTTGCTAGCATGGCCAGATATTGCCAATGCCGGTTGCGGGCGGCACTGCCAACAGGCGGTGCCAGCTGAGGAAACGCCTCGAATAGATGCGCGGTTATTGCCAAAGTCTCGCAGATAGTCTGACCATCCGGGCAGATCAGAACTGGCACCTTGCCTAGGGGATTGAAAGTTCGAAAGGCTGCCTGCCGCATCTCATCGGCTTCGGGAAAGCTTATATCATAATCCTTTCCCATCGCAGTGAGCATAAATTCTACAATCAGCGAGCCAGCTCCCCGCATGCCGATAACCTGATAGCGCTTTTCCATCTAATACTCCGTTGAGTGATGACCAAATGAATGACCTCAACATAAGAGTGCCAGTCAGCTATGGTTGCTGCAAAATGTTTTTCCCAACAAACTCCATTAACCATTGTCAAGAAATTATCTTTACTGCGATTTTCATCAAATTTTGATATATATCGAAGATGGCAATAATCGACCCGCGGCATCTGCTTCAATTTCACGAGATCATCCGTACCGGCTCCTTCACCCGGGCGGCCGAAACGCTTGGACTGACACAACCCGCCCTAACCCGCAACATGAAAGTGATGGAAGGGCGGCTTGGCTTTGAGGTTCTGGTGCGCTCGCGCCAGCGGATCGTGCCAACAACTATTGGCGTCAGGATTCTCGAGGAGGCTGAGTCCGTGGTCACGGCGAAGCGCCGTATCAACGAATTAACCGATAATCTTGGTGAGGCTGGCATCCAGATCCTGCGGATCGGCTGCACCGCATCGGCAAGCTTGTCAATCATGGCCGAACCGCTTCGGCAGTTTGCCCAACAGATGCCAACAACTCGTTTTGACGTACAAAGTGCTCCAGTTCCAGAGTTAGTATCGCTGCTGGCAAGCGGAAAAATCGAGCTGGCCTTCGGTCCGATGCAGATGGCCGAACAACTGCCAAATGCTGTAGGGCAGGAATTTTTTCACAGCCAAATGATGATTATTGCCGCCCATCGGCATCCGTTGGCCCATCGCACTTCCCTCAGTCCGGCCGATATGCAAAATCAGCGCTGGGCACTCTATCAACAAGGAACGCATATCCGCCTCTTATCGGACAAGATCTTAAAGAAAATGGAGCTCGAAGGGGACAAAGCCGTCATAACCGATTTGCCGGCTGGTCTTATTATGCCCTTTCTGGAAATGGGCGACCATATTGGCATCGTGCCGCATTATGTCCTCGCCAAAACAAGCGGTAAGTTTCTGCCGATTAGACCGGCAGAGGCAACTTTTGCCTTTGGTGCCATATGGCAGGGAGACAGCGAGCTAAGCCCACCAGCAACCCGGTTTATTAAGTTGATGAACGCGCTGACGCGGGGGCTGTGATGACACCCGCCTCATCATCGTACCTATGATTTGCGGCCAATTGTGCCTGATACCTCTGCGCCTAGTTCAATGACCAGCGAGTTAGTTTTCAGATCGCCATTAATCGTGGCGGTCGAACCGATATTCAGTTCCTCGGTTGTCAGCTTGCCATTGAAATTGCCAGCTAGCTCCACCTTGGCAGCGTAGATCTGACCGTCAAATACGCCGGATGCGTCCAGAATGACCTCAACAGCATTGATTTCACCCTTGAAGTGACCAGCAATCAGAACCGGCGACTGGCCCGCATCGAGCTTGCCATCCATGATCATGCCTTCAGTAATTGTGGTGTAAGATTCCATTATCTTTGATCCTTCTTGTAAAGCCAGCGATCAGCATCAATCGTCAGGGCTGTCAATGTAAGCAATGCTAATTCTTGGGCTCAGCTTCAGCCTCAGTAGCGGGCTCAACGGCCTCAGCGCCAGCGTCAGCCTCAGGTACTGCCACAACCGGGTCTTCCCAATTGTGAACAACGCGACAGTTCAACGCCGCACCGCGGTCCATCTGCAATGACTGATAATGAATTTCTCCAGCGATCTGCGCCGTTTGGGTTGCCCAAATGCTGCCAGCGCGCATAGTACCATCATAGCTGCCACCAATTACCACAAGGTCACAACTAACCTCACCGACAAATGTGCCCGACGCTCCGATTGACAGCTTCTCCGCATTCAAGTCTGCTTCGACAATACCTTCGATCTCAATTGATTTCACGTTCGATATAGTGCCCACGAATTTGGCGTCAGCACCAATTACTGCTTTTGACTTATCCATCTGTTTCTCTCCCTAACTTAGGCCTGGCCCGGCAATCTCTTACCCTCACCATCCTGCAAATTCTGCTCCAAAATTACCCCGATGATTTAGATTTTCTACGTTTGTTGAAGCGCGCTGCCACATGCGCGCCCGCCTCAACCTCGATACCGCTGCATTTTAGATCACCCTCAAAATGGGCCGTATCGAGTATCTGCACCCTGTCGGAAACAACATCGCCTCTTACATTGCCAGCGATTACCGCCTCTTTTGTGTTCAATGAACCGGACAGGGTTGCATTATTTTCTACAACAAGGTTCCGACAGTTGATATCTCCATCAACAATACCCGCTAAAATGATGTCTCCGGAGGATGTAACGGAGCCGGTGATTCGCATATCTTCGTCGATGAGCGACGCAGAGGCTTCTTCACCCTCTTCTTTTTTTCCTTTTTCAAACAATTTATCCTCCTGAATTTACTTAGCAAATTACTTGGTTAAAAAAAACTTTAACTTCCTTGCGCTGAACGGTAACAAATTTAGCGTACAGTCGTTACCTATAGTGTACTCAGTTGTTACGCAAACACGATCTTTCTTGTGAACGTCTGGACATAGATTTAGTTAAGTTGAGGTGCCGGACCCCGCCATGGCCGATGATGTAGTTGATATCCGCAAGCGCATCGAGGAAATCCGCAACGAGGTTTCCACAGCAATGGCGTCAAACCAGGCAACAGCCATTAACGCAAAACCGGCTGGCAAAATCTCCGAATTCTCAGTGCCTGGCGTGACTGCGCCGAATGATAGCCAATCAGCAAACAATTTTCATCAGCAACAGGCAGTAATGGCTGATGAGGCTCTACTTCTCGACACAAAGGCCGGGCTTGAAGATGCGCTGAAACTGCCGTCATTCCAGTTAAATGTTCGTAACCAGAACACCAACCGCTACCTAATTTTCATTTTGATTGCACAATTGCTAACGAACATCGCGTTGATTGGCATTCTCTGGACAAAGCTCGGATAGATCATGCGAGCGATTGTTGGCAGGATCTTGAGCAGGATCAAACCACCGGTTTTACGATCCAACGACCCTCAGACACCCTTCAAGACACGTGGCAGGCACCCGCTACTAGAAGAGACGCGATTTCTGCTTCTAACGCGGCGAGGCCCGATGGAGATTGTGGTACGGCCAACCTATGTTTTTGCAGCTGCCTTTGTAGGGCTGGTCGGGTCGGCCGTGATCGCCGCAACAACGCTGTTTATCGGCTATAAATCGGTCGAGGTGGTCAGCAATGATACAATCACTACCGCTGAGGCCAGCATCTCGCTAGAGGGCCCGATGGATGGTAGTCAAGACTTTATGCCGATGGTCAATGCCAACGAGGGTTTTGATGACGATGCCACTGGCCAGTCACTTCTGCAGGCCTTTGAAGATGTTGTGGATGCAGATTTGGATGCCAAGCTGGTCCCCGCCTCTAGTAGCCCTGCTCCAGTGATGCCGGCCGGCAGTAAGGTCAGCGAGGATGGCGACCGGATTGCCAGCAAAGAGGTTGACGAGGGCGATGTGACCAGCGTTGTACTGGAGGAACCATTTGCACCAACCGCAGCGGCGCCAGCTCTAGCCAAAATGGCAGCTCTGACATCATCCACTCCGCAGTTGCCTGCGGCGCAGCAAAATGTCACCAGGATGCTTGGTAAAACAGATGCGATGGATAGCAAAGCACCCAACGGAGTGGCGACAATTGGGTCGACCCCACCAACCCCAAAAGATGCGCTGATGGCAATGCTTAAAGCCCCCTTTTCCAGCCCCTTTACACACTCGATCAAACCATTGTTGGCTCCTGAGAAAAAGGGCCAAACCGGCGAGGATGCGCAGACTGAAACCATTAGGGCACCGAGCGGTGCCATCACCATCGCACTGAACCCAGGTAGAACTGCTGACATGGTGCCGTTCGCACCTGACAGCAAGATTCCAGTGGTCACGCCGGCGGTGCGGCAATTAAAGATGCTGCGGTCAATGGCACGTGAGGTTGCGTCAATAAGGGCACACATGACAGGGCTTGGGATATCTGAGACCTATCTGCCACCGGCCACTGCCCTAGGCAAGCAAGTTGCGAATGCTGATTTTGCCACGATGACTATGTCGCTTGAATCACATCGTTCCGCCCTGAACAAGGTGCCTCTGAAACCTCCGATGCTGTATTTCTACATCTCCAGTAAATATGGCAAGCGCAAACATCCGGTGACTGGCCAGATCCGCCAGCATCATGGCATTGATCTTGCCGGCACATGGCAAGAAGAGGTTCATACATCAGCCCCGGGAACAGTGATCCACGCCGGCAAAATGGGGTCCTTTGGCAATGTCGTTCGGGTCAGGCACGCCTATGACATCACCACCACATACGCGCATCTTTCGCGCATTTTGGTAAAAAAGGGAGCCGATGTGACGCATGGCACCGTGATTGGCAAGATGGGACGCACCGGCCGCGTCGATGGCGCTCATTTGCATTATGAAATTCGTGTTGGGCGGAAATCGCTGAACCCGCAAAAATTTTTTAATATTGGGAATCGAATCGGCCTTGGTGGCACGCTGACACAGACATCGGTGGTAGAGTAGTCAGAGGCAAACTAATATTCACCTGCAACCAGTCGTATGTTCTCAGAATAACACTTTTACGCGCGGCCAAGTGGGCCTCAGCAGCAGATCAGGACATGGCAGAGTCATATGAAGGTTTCAAAAAAGATCACGAGACGACTGGCAATGACGGTAGCGACCGGGATTTTGCTAGGCCTGTCAGCATGTGAGCTGTATGTTGTGGATCAAGCAGGCCAGTTGCCACCGCAACCATTAAAGCCGAAAGTGCAAGCCGAGCCAACACCACCACCAGAGCCGCTGCATGGCAGTGATCAGGTTGTTTTCATGGACAGCACCACAGCACAGCTGGCCGGATGCAGAACTATTTCCAGCATAAGGTTTTCACACAACGGTAGCTTTACCGACGGTATGACGATCTTACGAAACGCTGCCATTCAAATCAATGCCAACCGCATGGTGCCTATCCGGCTAGTGGAGAATATTGAGAACAGTGGCGGGCCGCATCTCTATCAAGTCAAGTTAATGCGTTGTCCAGAGCCAGAAACACAAGGAACCGAAACCAATGGGTGAAATTATTTATCTGCCAACAAACAAAAAAGATCGCGGTCTAGCTGTGGAGGATTATCCATCTCTGACAAAAGAAGAAGTTCGCCGGCTCGAGACCATCCGTGACAATATTGAGCAGTTGCTGAATATGGTGTCTGGCATCCGAAATGATCCTGATGCAGTAGCGCTGGCAGCCGGACGCTATGGACTCATGCGAATGTATCAGCTGCGTGGTCGCGCCGCAGTGATGGCGTTCGCCAATCGGTGCGTTGAAACAGCCGAAATCGCAGAAGATTTGAAGAAATCATAGCTAAATCTCTCCGCGATGAAAGTTTAAGCTATTATCCTCTTCTAAGCGCGATGCCAATTTGGCATAAGGTGGGACTGGCTTTGGTCAAAAGGAAACGCGTTCTACAGATATTGAGCCGGTCAAGCGACAAAATTAAATTTGCAGCTTTTCTGGCCTAATTGATCTCATTACCACGCCGTCTTAGACTCTACCGTTGTCTCTTGGACAGGTCAATCTGCGGGTACTACCGCTTGTTCAGCTGCCCCAGTTATCGCTATTCATCAGAGCTGGAGGACCTATTTTTGGCTATTCGTGCCAAAAAAATGCTTTCGGCGTAGCGCTTTATCTGTTCTATATCGGCCTGTTTGTATTGAATTTGACGATGTATTCCGTTGAGAACACCGGCTGACCTAAGCATTTTTCCTCAATCCCAACAAAGGTGTGGTGGTCGCTGATAACTCTAACAACGGTTGGCTATGGGGATGTCCTGCTCCTGACGCTTAATGCCAAGCTGGGGAGCCTTTCACGACCGTTATGGGCGTCTGTTTGTGTCTAGCGCTACTGACCGTTATTATCGTTACATCCTTTGCGAAGCAGATTTCGAAGCGGCATGGTCTATTCAAAGCAGAGATTGCGGCTATGCTGAAATATGGCATTTCGGAATAAAATACCAAGGCAATGGTTAAATTGCTGTGTGATCGTCATCTCAACACATAAAACCAGGAAAAGTCGCTAGAAACCGCCGAGGTGAACTAACATTCTGGGCGCTATGTCGTCTTTGGTTAGAGGAGAAGCTGGATGCAAGCCGACCTATTGCCATTTATTGACTGGAAGCACCATCCACGCCAGGTCATCGCACCGCGGGAACGGATCATAACCGCTGGTGATCCGACTGAGATGCTGTTTCTGCTTGAAAGTGGTGTAGCGCTGGCATCAGATGCCGCCGGGCGTGGCCACAAACATCCTACAGACCTCGCAAAGAAGGCTAGTGGTAGTGATATCACATATGTAGCAGGCGCTTTACTCTCGCTGTTGGAATTGCTGTCACTCGACACCTACCGACATGATGTTTTGGCTTACGAAGAGTGCCGCATAATCGGCATAAACAGGCATGAAATCAAAGCCATGTGGAACCGCGACAACCGATTGGCGTGGCCCCTGTCCTGTTCGATCGCCGCAGCCATCACCCAGCGTCGCCAGACTCGGTTCTTGATGTAGAAGATGGCTCAAAATAGTAAAGAAATCAGATTGTTCCATGGTGAGGCTCTGTTCCGTGTGGGGCAGATTGCACAAGAATTTTACATGGTCAACTCGGGGGCCATTTATGTTCTGGATGAAAAGGGCGTCATTGCGCTGAAACAATTCTTTGCTGGCGAGTTGTTTGGCATCCCGGAAGTGCTTGCAAAGGGCCGATGGTCAAATACGGCAATTGCCAGTGGCATCACAGTACTAACGCGGTTTGACGCCTCGCATTTGTTCCGCTCGCTCGACGAGATGCCGGCGAACCAGAGCGATTTCATACGTCATATCGCCAGCCTTGCCTAACGCACCCATTTTATCATCATTGACATTCGGTACGTTCCACCAAATGGCACGATAAATGCAAAACCACCGTAACAGCCAGAAGGAGGTTATGGTGAAGCAAACAACATTTACAAATCAGGATTTCAACGCGCGGGACACCCTCGAGACAGGTGCATCACTCGCTGAGCTGTTCGCAAGCAGAGCTCTGGCCAACAGCGGCGCGCCAGCAATTCCAGCAATCGAGATTGTACATTATGACCATCGCGATAAGCGTAGCGGTTACGATCTTTTACCGCTAAGCGCTTTTACCATTAAATAGACAGGCTGAAGCCATAAAAATCGTGAGGTCAGCCAGCCATATTCAAACGGGCGCGGCGACGACGCTCTGAAGATGAAGGGATACGCAGCATATCACGATATTTGGCAACCGTTCTGCGGGCGAGCTTTACACCCTTTTCCGAGACCATCGTGGCAATCGCATCATCACTTAGCGGCTTGCCAGCAGGTTCTGTTTCAACAATCGACTTGATCATGTCACGTACCGCACCGGCGGCCCTGCTGTCACCATCGTCACTGGCGGCAATGGAAACGCTGAAAAGCGATTTCATCGGAAAGCTGCCTTTTGGCGTGGCGATCATCAGACCGCTTGTCACGCGACTGACAGTACTTTCATGCATACCGACAGCCTCGGCGACATTTTTTAATGAAAGGGGTTTCAATGCTGACAAACCATGAGTCAAAAATTCAGCCTGACGAGCGACAATCTCGCCGCTGATCTTCAGAGTGGTGTTGTTACGCTGTTCGAGGGCGCGACGCAGCCAGCGGGCTGAACCAAGCGCCTCGTTCACATATGATTTTTCTTCCTCGCTCCTGGCGCGGCGGTTTGCGACATTCACTTCCGAGGCATAATCCTCGTTAATAACGAGAGAGGGCAGGGTTGATCTGTTCAGATCAACAACCCAACCTTCCGCGCCGCGGCTGACGACCACATCGGGAGCACCAACACGTAGCGGCATAGAATCGAATAACTCACCGGGCTTTGGATTGAAATCACGAATCTGTTTGAGGCATGCAGCAATTTCAGCGATGTCACATTTTGCCTTGCGCGCCAGAATTTCAAGCTCACCAAGGCCAAGCAGTTCAAGATTTGAAAGCACCACATCCATCTTTGCGGACAGAACGCCGCCTTCATATGCCTGAATGCGCAAACATTCGGCAAGATTGCGAGCAAAAACGCCTTCTGGCTCGAGACGCTGCAGAATTTTCAGAACCGCCTCAGCCTCCTCACATGAACAACCGCATTTCGCCGCAATTTCCTCAACAGCTTGGCCGAGCCAGCCACTTGGCTCCAGAGAGTCAGCAAATTCATAAGCGATGAAACGCTGACGCAGGTCAAAAATACTCAGATCGATCTGACCAACGACAAATTCTTTTAGAGTTTTTGGTTGTTCAGGGACCAGGTTGGCAAGGTTATCCCAGTCAGTATCACCATTGGCGGCGGACTCGGCACCACGGCCAAGATCAAGCCCGTTCGATTCAAAACGGTTTTCAAAATCACCATGCGCTGTTGGATCATCGGCGAGTGCTGCGCCCTCGCGCATGCTATCCGCCAGATCAGTCGAATTTGCTGTCTCAGCTGAAATAGTCTTTGCATCAGCTCCTGGAAGGTCAACATTGTCAGGCTTGGCTGTTTCAACCTCTAAAAATGGATTTTCAAGCGCCTGTTCCTCTAGGAAACTTTGAATATCAAGGTTGGTCATCTGCAGCAGTTTGATGGCTTGCTGCAACTGTGGCGTCATGACAAGTGATTGCTTCTGCTTTACGCTCAATGATGGCATTAGTTGCATGGTTTTCTCCTGTTGTTGAATTAACGATGAAGAAGAAAATCGCGCTTTGCAAAAAGACTATTTGACGCCGGAGAGTGTCAAAATTCAGACGTTTTTATTGTTGTTTTCCAATATTTTAAGATTTTTTCATCCGATGAAAATCGACAGAGCGTCAACAAATAGACGCCAAAAACAGCCAAAATGGGGGCAAAACGCACCATTGAACCGACCCCATCCGTTCGGGTAATGTCGGTGGCACGGCTTTTGAATGAACGGGGCGAAAACCACTGCCGGGGCAAAGCTCCGGGCGCCAAAACATGACGGAAAGGAAAGCAATGATTACTCTTTGGCGAAACAGACCCGCACGCGGCAGCACCTGTCAACGCTGTCGAATCATCCGCTCCTTCATCGCCTTTACAATCATGCTTGGCATTTTTTCTCTCGTGGTCGATGAGAGCGCCCGTTTCCTGCAGATGGTGACGCCGGAACGCGCTGCCGGCGCCATCTGGATTGCCGGGGGTATATTGTTTGTGTTTAAACTCGTAGCGTGGTTTCGGGAGCGCTGTGGCGGTGTCAGCGCCGATCGCGCACTAGGCGAACAGCCAACTGCTGAAAAGGGAAAAAACGCGCGTAGGTATGTCCGGTGAAAAAATTCACGGACCACATATGACGTTTGGCTGCGCGATTAACGTCGCCAGTCCAGTAGGGTTCAGAGGCTGTTTGAGGAAAATATTTCTTGCTAATTTTTGGGCGTTCACATTTTTCACATACCAAACCTTCTAATTCCTCCAACGTTGGCAGTCGCCAGCTTCCGCCAAGCTGTTCATTCGCTTGTAGGATTGCAGTTGCAATTTCCTCTTGATTCAATTTAACCGGTTCACCAATGCAAGCCGAGCCGTCCCAAACCTGGCCTACAGTGCAGCGCAGCCATTCGATACCAAACCTCAAATCAATAACAATGTGATCACGAGAAATGTAATCAGAAGCTCTACATTGAGATGATGCGCAAAAAATAAACGTAATTGCTAGAAAATACCGAAAAACACGCCTCATTTATGCACTCCTTGATAACTGCCTACTTTTAGATATGGTCACTAAGGTACACAGAATACAATCCCTTGCTCTGCTAGTTATGCGAGAATCATGCCGTTTGGCCGCTGCGGACTTGATCACAACCCATAAAACCGCAAAACTAATTCAAAGTTTCTGTATTTATCCTTACCAAAGGGCCGCAAGCGTTCTAGTTTGGTACGGATATTGCTAGTTTGCTAAGCATTTTGCTTTTTATGACAGGTGAGATTTATAATGGATTTGGCATCAATTATTGGGTTCCTTGGGGCTGTTGCAATGATCATACTTGCCATGTTACTTGGCGGTGGCGTTACTCCATTCATTGACCCGCCATCGTTGGCGATTGTTGGTGGTGGCACCTTCTTTGCTGTGATGTATAACTGTCCGCTGCCAGCATTTCTTGGGAGTTTTGGTGCCATGGGCAAGGCCTTTTTCCCGCCGGTAAAAAAACTCCCTGAAATGGTGGAACGAATGACTGATCTGGCTGGCATTGCCCGGAAGGACGGTATGATGGCGCTGGAGGGGCAAGAAGTGCCCGATCCGTTTTTTGAAAAAGGCCTGCAAATGCTTGTGGATGGCGCGGACGAGAACAAATTGGCAAGTCAATTGTCCATGGAGATCAAGTCCATGAAATCGCGTCACGAGGCTAATCAGACAATCATCAACGCTTGGGTGGATCTAGCTCCAGCAATGGGGATGATCGGAACTCTAATTGGACTGGTTTTGATGTTAGGTAATATGGCCGACCCGAAAGCTATTGGACCGGCTATGGCGGTTGCGCTCTTAACCACCCTCTACGGCGCATTTATTGCTAACATTGTCTTCAAGCCTATGGTTCTCAAACTGGAAGGCTATACCACTTACGAGGTTGTTTATCGCGAGATGGTCGTTGAGGGCCTGCGGAACATTGCTCGTGGCGAGTCACCGCGGAACATCCAAGACATTATGCTTTCCAGCTTGCCACCTAAGCTCCAAGCTGAGATGGCAGATGCTTAAGCTGATGCGCATGCTAACGAGTTGCTGGAGATAGAAAATGGCTGATGCCACCGAAGTTGATGGTGAAGAAGAAGAAGTTGAAGAGTTTGACGAAGGGTGCCCGGAGTGTCCAAAGTGTCCTCCAGTTGGTGCACCAGCCTGGATGGCAACATTTGCTGACATGGCAACCCTACTGATGGCATTCTTCGTTTTAATACTGTCATTTGCTGAATTCAACGTACCAAAGTTTAAACAAATTTCGGGTTCGCTAAAAAACGCCTTTGGTGTTCAGCGCGTCGTTCCGATCGTTGAGCAGCCAAAAGGAACGACGGTTTTATCACTTAACTTTAGTCCATCACCGAATCCTTCGATTTCGACGGATATGACGCAGCAAACAACCAGCGTGACCCAGCCTGATCTTGAGTTGAAACAAAAGACAAAGGAGGACGATGGAGGAGAGAGCGAGGCAGCAGAGGATATCGTGCGCGCACTTGAAGACGCAATTGCTCGCGGGGAGATTGAGGTTGAAACACTTGGTGAAAAGGTAGTTGTCAATTTCACTGCAACTGACGCTGAAGAGCAGGATTTGCCCCAATTGCTGCGCGAAACCCTGAACGCGATTGAAAAGGCACAAAACGCAGCCGGCAAAACTGACCAGGAAATCCTTATTGGTGGGTTGAATGAGAAATTAGGCCAACTGATGGCTGATGCGAGTGCTGCATTGGAAGCATTGACTGCTGCTGAACAAGCAACCCAAGACGCCGTCTCCGAACAGAATGAGAAAATTGAGAAGGCAAAGATAGCAGAAGACGAACTCAAGGTTGCTCTGCGCCAAGAGATTGGTGAAGGACTTGTCGCAGTTGAACGCGACGAAGATCAGGTAATTGTAACAGTTGGAGCCGGTGGTGCCTTTGCCTCAGGATCAGCGGTGCTAACTAATTCAGCTAAGGAAATCATGTCTAAAATTGCTGGTGTCAACACGGATGGCAGCGGTAAAATTACCGTTTCTGGCCATACCGATGATGTTCCTTTGATTTTTGGTTCACAGTTCCGTGACAATTGGGACCTGGCGGCCGCTCGTTCAGCCAGCGTTGTTCAGGAACTTGAAAATACTGGCATGATCCCTGCAGGCCGGATGGAGGCCGTAAGCTATGGTGAATCAAAACCGATTGAAAGCAACAGCACCGCTGACGGGCGATCAGTAAACCGCCGGATAGAAATTGAGATTAACTACTAGTTTTGTTATCGGACTTTGGACTATCTCAACTAACAAATCAGCCGCCACCGATCGACAGTCTGGCAGCGGCTTTCATTTTCGTTGAAAATCAACTCGACATCTACCGGCGAAAATTCGCCTACCTGTAATATTGATGGCCTCTGCTTATGTCAGCGTGAGCGCGAAAAAGAGCACACGGCTGAAGCCGAACAAGGTATTAAGAAAGCAGTTAAATCATTTTTTAAGAATGAATGCTAACAAGCAAAAGAGACAGCTTGAAGGCCGAGATCTAATCAGGCTGCGCAGGAGTGGGAGGCGCCTCGGCCAATGGTTTGTTAGACTTACGACGGCGGCGCTTCTTTGGCTTAACTTCTTCTACTTCAGGTGACCCGACGAAGGAAGGCTTGAAGATGCTTTTTGGGTCGAATTGGCGGCAGGTTTCCTGCACTTCCTGAACTGACTTTGCGGCAATAATCATCCACATCTGGCGTTGACGCATCAGGTTGAAACTACGCTGGAGGGTCAGCTGTGCTTGACGAAAATAAAGTCCCAAAAGAACAATGACTATGACAAACAGCATCCAGCTTACAGATAGTGTTACCCCATAGATTAGGATCACAGCGAGCAAAACTTCCCACAAGCGGTTCTGGATCAACCAAATCGGTGAAGCAAACGTCGCTGCCATCGAGGGCTGGGTGTCGATGATCACACAATTCCGATTAATGTCCCGCAGCACCTCAAAAATTCGGTATTCCTCGAGAGGTGCAATGGTAGTTTCGGCTAACTTCTTGCTTGCAGCATTTGCAATTTCAGGCGTTGCATATTCAAACGCACACCCAAGTGGCCCGCGTGCAATCACGTGGAACAAGCTTCCCTCGCGGAAAATTGTCAGAAAAATACCGGTCTGTGGATCACATTCAAAGATCATATCCAGCAGCAGCTCAATGTCGCCATGGAAAGTCTTGCCGTCGACGGCAACGATCACATCACCAGTTTCCAAACGGAGTGTGCGTGCCCGGCAGATAGGCCTGATATCCTTAATTGAAAAAACAGTGTTTTGCGGCGTTGCAGCCGCATCATGCGAATGCGGGGTTTCGGCTGGGTTCAGCATAGTACTTTTCCAGCCAACCACAGGAACATGCAAGGCCGTGCCAAACCCCATTTCACCGGGCGGTCTGTTGAGAGATCAGCCATGTTCTCAATCAAAACCATACCCCTGTCTCCAACAAATTTGGTGTGTAATCCCCACATAATGTACCACGTTATAATCTTCTCGACCATCCTTCCTGCGGCCTGGTAGGAGAAGTTAGGGATAGCTGACGCGGTTGTCACGTTCCTTAAACATTTCTCTAATCGCAGCGGTCTGTTCAGACAGCGCATTTAGTTCGACCAGCATGTTTTTCTGATTCGATGCGATGCCCTCGACGAATTTGGCGTTAGAGAAATCCTTTTTCATTCCTGAAATTACTGATTCAGTGTGGGCCTCAGTGGACTCCATCTGTGCAATCATCTTGCGGGTCTGTGAGCCAAGCTCGCCAGCGATGCCCGTGGTAATGGCATTTGCAAGCGTCTCGTTGGACTGGGCGACCTCAGTAGTGGTTTCCTTGAGGCCTGCAATCACAGCTTCATTTGTGCGAGCAATCACCTCGCGCAACCCGCCAAGCTCCCTGATCAACGTTTCGTTCTGGACAACCAGCGTCTGCTGCGCTTCCATAGCAGATTTCATCCGATCGAGAGAGTCATTGACTGAATCAACATTTTCAGCAAAAACAACGAGTGCTTCGCGGCTGGTTGTTGTCATTGTGGTAAGATCAGCCATCGTTCGAAAATATATTAGACCAGCAAATAGCAGCGCAGCAACCGCAGCCAACATAGAGCTAGCAAAAATTATTACAGTATAGCGGTGAACATTTTTCACGGATGCCTCCAGCTTTTTGTTATCGCGTTTGACCTTGTTAAATTCTGATGTCACGTCTGTAGCTGCATCCGCCGCATCAAGGGCAATCTTGATGCTTTCCTGCACAGCATTATACTCGGCGCTCATGCCTGTCTCCCGTTCATTTCGGTCGAAGATCGACCCCGTCTTTGCGAACCCTTTGCCTGGTGGTAAGCACATTTCATGCCAGTCGTATCAAAAACAGTGCGTGACGGCAGAAATTGTCCCTTGAACCCAAACTTTCTACAGCCATAGGGACGTGCCGGATCATGCGTGATGAAATGAAACTGACATTCAAAACAATTTACCCGATTATCTACCATCTGAATCACCCCTTATCCGCATGACTAGATCGGCGATGATAAAACGTGCGCCAGCGGTAACACAGGCAAAGCCGGCAAGACCAACTGCGATACATTTGAGGAGCGGAGCATCCTCTTCATAGAGCAGAATCGCCTCAAGAATGGCATATATGCCAAGACCATAAAAGCTAACACTACTGATCATCTCGCCAAGGCTGCGCTCATTGCGACGCTTACCAGGAACCATCACTATACGCCTCCTTCAGGGTGGCCATTTTCATCAAACCGCATTTCCGGCGGCAAGTTGATTTCGGGCTCTTCAAGTATTTCGCCCCTGTCAATACGATAGACATAGGCCAGTATTATGGCCACCGCATTATACAGTCCCTCAGAAATTTCCGCACCCAACTCACTGGTGAAATAGAGCGCACGCGCTAACAACGGAATCCGCAAAACCCGCACCTTGGCGATAGTTGCACGCTCGATAATCTGCTCCGCCATCTTGCCCTTGCCCATTGCCACGACAGTTGGCGCACCCGTCTCGCCAGGCTCATATTTGAGTGCCACAGCAAAATGTGTCGGGTTGGTGATCACGGTCGTTGCTGACGCAACATTGTCGAGCGCCTCGCGCTGACGACTACCCTCAGTTGCCTGCTGCATCTGCATGCGGCGGATCTTGGCCTTGACCTCGGGCGAGCCCTCAGTCTGTTTGAATTCGTCCTTGACCTCTTTCAATGTCATTTTCAACGATTTTATATGTGTGTGACGCTGCCAAGCATAGTCAATGGCCGCGATAATCATCAGTGCAACAAGCATAGCACCGATCATCAGCGGAAAGACCCTACCAATCTTGCCAAGTGCCGCGCCAAGCGTACTATTGGTTAGATAGACGATACCTGGCAGATGCAGGTAGATCACCCAGGCGCCGATTCCAAAGAGCGATGCAACCTTGAGGATTGCCTTACCAAGCTCAACTAACCCCTTCGTCGAGAACATCCGCTTGAGTCCGGACAGCAAGTTGATCCGATTACCTTTGAATTCCATTGATTTGGGCGCGAAATTAATGCCGCCAACCGCAGCCTGGGTCGCTAATGACACAAGTAGCAGTGGAATGCCAAGAACCAACGTAGCCAAAATCACTAGATAAAACCCATGTTTGAGCTTGCCAAGACCAAAGCTGCGGATGTCGGTAACGGTGTCAAATACGAACAACCTTCCCCAGACTTCGAGGATTTGCGGGACGAGCTGGGTTGACGCAACCAGCATTGCAAGACCCATACCTACACTGGTAAAGACGAACATCTCCTTAGAGGTCAGAACCTTTCCGTCCTCTGCAGCCTTGTCGAGCTTTCGTTGGGAGGGTTCTTCGGTTTTTTCCTGACCATCTTCATTTTCCTCAGCCACTAGGCATCTCCGAAATCATGGTTTGCAAATTGGCAAGTGAGTCATCAATCAATTTGGCCATGCTGTCGCCCATACCGGCTGCCGATAAATAAAGCAGCAGGAACACGGCAAGGAGAGAGATAGGAAAGCCAAACGAGAAAAGATTTAACTGCGGTGCTGATTTGGTAATGATGCCTATTGCAACATTTATCATCAGCAGGACCATGGCAATAGGCAGCATTATGATAGTCGCAGCAACAAACATGGTGCCTGCGGCATTAATCCCGGCGCCAATCAGAACCTGCGGTACCAAAGAGCCACCAATGGGAAGAATGCGGTAAGATTCCATAATTGTCGCCAGCGCGATCAGGTGACCGTCCAAAGAGAGAAACAAAACGGTCAGAAACAAATAAAGCGTCTGGCTGACAACCGGGGTTTGGCCACCAGTCTGTGGATCAATCTGGGCGGCAAAGCCAAGACCGGCGGATGCAGCTATTTTCTCACCAGCCAACATCACAGAGGAAAACCAGATAGTCAGAACAAGTCCGGCCGTCAAGCCAATCGCCACCTCAACCATCATCATCATGACGCCTGCGGCGGTGGAGATTATTGCCGGATCAATTGAGGGCACCTGCACCGCAACAATGGCGGTGATCGTGAGGGCAAGGATTATGCGCACTTGTAACGGCAACCAACGTGCGCCAAACAACGGTGCCGCAATGATAAAAGAACCAATGCGTAGGCTTGCCAAGAAATACTGCAGAAGCATCGTGATCACCAGATTGAGGTCAAGCCCGGGCAATCCTGTCAGTGATGGTGTGGCAAGTCCCAGCATCAACTGATCATCCTATCCGCGTAATTTGGTCGAAGATAAAGGCGAAATAATCTGACAACTGGGTAAGCATGAAGGTTGAGAGAAAGCCAAAGGTCATAACAACTATCACCAGCTTTGGCACAAAACTAAGTGTCATCTCATTGATCGAAGTTGCCGCCTGAATGATACCGATCACCAAACCGACAATCAGCGCCACCGCAAGCAACGGACCGGCGGCAAGGATAATTTGCCAGAAGGCAATTCTAAGAAATTCAACATTCGCATCAAAACCCATTTTTTGTGTCCTCTGAAAAGGCTGCTTGTTGCTAGCGGCGTCAGCCGCCGGCATAGGTGGCAACGAGCGAACCCACAGTCATGGCCCATCCGTCAACAAGGACGAACAGAAGAAGTTTAAAGGGTAGTGAGACCAGCATTGGGCTCAGCATCATCATACCCAGTGACATTAGAATTGAGGCAATCACCATGTCGATCACTAGGAACGGCAGGAATAGTAGAAAGCCTATCTGAAAGGCAGTCTTTAACTCGGAGGTTATAAATGCCGGCAGCAGCACCGTTAGTGGCACGTCCTCCGGTGAGGCATATGGCTCGTCACCAGCCATTTCGGTAAACATGACAAGGTCATTTACTCGTGTGTTGTTTACCAGAAAATCCTTCATCACATTGGCGCCATTAACAAGCGCTTTATCCGCCGGCATCAATCCGTCGAGGTAAGGCGAGATCACCGCACTGTTAACTTCTGTGAGGGTGGGCGCCATGATGAACATTGTTAGGAACAGGGCAATCGCCACAAGCACCTGATTTGGCGGTGTCTGTTGGGTTCCCATTGCCTGGCGAAGAATCGACAGAACGATGATAATGCGGGTGAAGGAGGTCATGCCAAGGACAAGCGACGGCAGAAGCGTCAGGCCTGTCATCAACGCCAGTATCTGCAGCGACAGCGAATAGGTGGAGCCGCCATCTGCACCACTAGCAACATTGAATGCCGGAATGCCGGCTGCCATATCCTGTGCAAGGGCAGGGTCTGCAGACAGGGCTGCCAGCAGCATAACGCCAGCCAAAGTGAGCGGGAAAAATCGGTTCATTTGCCAAGTCCTAGAGATGGATTGCGCCTGCGCGCCTCGGCAATAGCGCTGGCGATCTGGTCGACATTTGTCGTACTGCAACTCTGGTCTGCCGATGACTTAGAAGTGCCGACAGGCCGGGTTTCAGGCTTCTTAGATGCTTTCTGTGATTTTGGTGACGCGGGCTTCTGTGTTGGCTTTTGGATATCCATAAGCGTCATTGGCCCATCTGCAGTGCCGGTGCTGTCTGTGCCGTTAATCACAACAACCGTTGCTGCATGGCCCTTGCCGGCATGGATCATAAAAGTCTGGCCATCAACCTCAACAAGGTGCAACCGCTGTTGTGGCGTTAGTGCCATGTCTTCAATATGGCGCATGCGCTTCGTGCGATGAATATGTTTGGACAAACCCCCTCGAAAGCGGCGAACGATAAACAACGCCACCAGCAACAGCAGTAGAAAGGCAACCATAATGATTATCTGATTGGGCTGGATCGCATCCACAGGCATTATAAACTCCGTCACTAGAACTCATGCCCTAAACAAGGCAAGGGACGTGCCAGCACTGCCACGCCCCTCGGAAAAATTTACATATACCTGTTTTTAAATGACTTTTTTTATTACTTTCTACCCACCAAATGGCATTATTTGATGTCTAGTACAAAACTCCACGAGCAATGAACTAAGACAGGCAGACTTGTGTCGGAAAAATGACAGGCTAGAGCGATTCGACCCGGTCCTCAGGTGCTACTATCTCAGAAAAGCGGATGCCAAAGCGCTCACCGACCATGACAACTTCACCTTTGGCAATCATCGTGCCATTTGCCAGGATGTCTAGCGGGTCACCGGCGAGGCGATCCAACTCAATCACCGATCCTTCATTAAGCCGTAAAAGGTCACGAATTTTGATCTGCGCACTACCAACTTCAACGGTCAGAACGACGTCGATATTTTCCAGCAAGCGCATGTTGTCCATGCTGGTCCGCTCTGGGTCTGGATGCTTTTCCTCAGCGCCCACATCTGCTTCGGTATCTTCAGCCATCGGTCTTCCTTTCCATTCCGCCGCCGTTTTGGCGGGCGTTTTCCTGTCCCTCTTAAGCGGCGAGCGACCTTGTCTATTCGCTGCGGCGCTCCGTCAAGCTGATTGCCGCCTGACCACCGACTTCTCCCAGCTCACCATTGTAGAATGGAAGCTTTTCAATCAGAATTTCGACACCCTCGCCAATTTCGATTGGAAACACGTCCCCTTCCTTGAGGCGGATAAGTTTATTCATCGATACCGTTGGCTCACTTAATCGTGCAATGAGGTCCAGCGGGATCTCAAGAACTGCACGTTCCATCCGGTCGCGCCAGGATTGATCATCATTCGCTTTGTCGGTCTGCACACGGGAGCGGAGAAGTGAGGCGATTGGTTTGAGCGTCTGCAACGGATAGATGATGTCAAAACTGGCGGCGTCAATATCCGGCAACTGCACAACAAAGGAGCAGATGATGACAAGGTCACCGCCGTCAACGAATGAGGCAAATTGTGGGTTTACCTCACGGCTGCTATGTTGAATGCTTATTTCCATGAGATCCCGCCACGACACCTCCAGCGTTTCGTTAAGGCCGGAACTAATTATTTCGATGATACGCTCTTCGGTTGCCGTGAATTCAGAGCGAGTCGTTGCTAGCGGCTTAATTTTGCCGCCGTAATAGGAGTTGGTCAGTACCGAGATGAAGGTAGGTGATAGCACAACAAGCATACTGCCACGCAATTCCTCGATCCGGCTAATGTTCAGGCTCATGAAATTCTCAATACCGGCGGTATATTCATCGAATGTTTTAACTTCAGGCGGAAAAGAGGAGATCCGCGGCTGGATGCGTAGCATAGGCAGAAATACCTGCCGAGCCATTCGGGCGAAGCGTTCATTAATCATGCGCAGCGCATAATAATCACCAAGAAGCGAAAGATCGTCCGAGCCAAACTGAAAAGGCCGGACGTCCTTGTCCTCAGCAGAGGTCACAGAGGTGTCACTGCTGTCGTCGCTTAATCCTTCGATTAGCGCGTTGACTTCATCACTGCTCAATTTACGCGTTGATGCCACAATGCCACCTTCTCATCACCAAATCCTCACCCTGTCTGACAAACGTCCAAACAGCCAGCAGATTCCACCCTATTGCAACACAAACGAGGTAAAGTGAACCTCTTCCACGCCGCCGAAGCCTTCGAGGTCCTCCAGCTTCACATTCAATCCAACCCGCAAGGCCGCGGAAAGAGCATCACGGCCAGCTTGGCCTTTCACATCTTCCTCGGTGAATTCGGAAATCACGCCGAGAATAACCGACCGTAGTGCCAGCTGATGCGCCTCAACATTGGCCATCACAGTGTCATCATACTGGGTGGAAACGCCAACGCCAATCTGAAGCATTTTGCGCGAGCCTTGTAGATTGGTTGTGAATGTTCCTGGAAACTCATGATAGATCGTGGCAAAAACTTCCGCATTGGGCGAATCCTTTGATTGTTTCTGCGGCGTTGCATTGTCCGCAGCTTTCTCAGCTTCCTCAGCTTCTTTCATCTTGCGCTCAATGATTTCCTCAATCTGCTCTGATGGGTCTGGCTGGGTTGAACCAAATACCACATAACCAATGCCCAAGCCGATGGCGATCAGTAAAAAACCACCACCACCAAAGATCAAAATCTTCTTGATGAGACCGCCTTTGCCACCCTCTTCTGCATCATTTTCAGCCATTGTCGATTCCTCTTTTTGACAAATTCATCATGCCAGAACGTTCAACACTGCCGTTTCGCCAGGCGCCAACGCAGTAGTCGTATCAATTTCGATATCACCTGCATCCGCACTGCCTGACAACAGTTTATTACCTTGTTCTGAATTTTTACCATCTTTATTAGCATTCTGCCCAGACGTTTGCTGGTCAGCGAACATCATTGAGCCGCCGCCATCTGCCATAGCACCGCTATCACCATTAAGGATGGCGGTGGTGGTCTGCATGTTGGTAAGACGGAGACCGGAATGTTCAAACATCTGCGCGAGCTGTGCGCGCGAGTCACGCAGCAGGCCTGCGGCCTGCTTTGTATCGGCAGCAATGCGGATGGCTGCGCGGCCGTCACGAAGGCCCATAGTCACGTGTAGTCGTCCAAGGTTGCGCGGCTCAAGAATGATCCGTACGGCCCCTGAACCATTCTGCAAACTAGTTTGTAGCCGTCGGACCATTGTATCGGCCCAGCCATTCTGCTGAACATTCAGGCGGTAAGTCGCGACGCGTTCACCACCTGCATTCTTTGCCCCAGTATCAATCACTGGCTGGGAATCTCGCCCCTGCTGCCCGGAGCCATTGCCACTTGACTGGCCCCCATGCTGTTGCGTGACGGAAGCCGACGACGTTGTTGATTGCTGCAATGGGTTGTTGCTATCCGATTGCGCCTCAGCAGTCATTTGGCGCGATAGGTCAAGCATCATCGGTGGGGTCACAGTACGACTGGGCGTAACATTCAGCTGTGACGTGCTCTGTGACACAGCGAGGTTTGCCTTTTGCATCATGGCATCAGCCGGTGTCATCATTCTGTCATTACGCAGCCCATCTGGCAGTTTCTGCTCAGGTCTTATCTCGAATTTGATTTCAGATTTTTCACCGACCTCAGTCTTCAATCCATTCACCAGCGCCACTTCGTCAAGCGGTGTGGACTCAGTGGTTGCGCCCCCCTTAGTTAATATTGGCTGTGCCATCTGCAGCTTTGCAATCAGACGATCATCACCGGGTGGTGGGCGCTGTATTGACGCTAGTCCTTGGCCTGAAGCTGTTTGAGGGCCCTGCAGCTGCTTTGCCACTTCCTGCATCACCGGCCCCTTGCCTGAGGCCTGTGGAGGACCCTGCAGATACTTTGCCACTTCCTGTATCACCGAGGAAACAGCTGGTCCTTGCCCGGATTTTTGTGGTGGTCCCTGAACAATATGGGCTAGTTGGACTGGCACTGGTCCTTTTCTTGAGGACTGAAGTGGACTTTTCAATGCAGTGGGGACAAACTCATCTAACGGTAGGTCGAGCGATGAACTAGTCATGGTCTGAGAGTCAAAATCAATTATCGCCTCAGGCGCGGCTGTCACAGCATCATCGAAAGGCAGAGCTTGTTTTAAAGCCTGCCTCAGCACCGGCTTCTCTGCTGCATAAAGCAAAGTTGCGAGCTGTGGGTTGGAGAGAGCCTCGGTATTATATGCAGGCCTTGGTACAGAGCTTTCAGATCCTTCAGTCGCTTGCCTTCGCTCAATGAGCGCCGCCGCCGCCTGCTGCATTAGCTGGTTGGCAATTGTCGCTCCTTCGCTCATCGGAGAGTCGGTAAAAATCGACTTGTCAATGGTGGAGGTAGGCATTTCGGCTTCAGTAATGCTGGAGCCAATAATCTGCTGCGCCGCAACCAAAAGCTCTGTCAAGTTCGCCATGTTATCCAGATTAATTGCACTGGCATCACTGTTTTCCTGCGTCACAGCTATACTGGGCGGCTTTGAAGAGTGTTCAACCGACGATACTACGGCAGAGCTAGCCGATCTGCAGACGGTCTCAGCAGCTCCATCCATTTCGGGCTGCATCTGCGCAAAAAGGTCAGAAAACAATGCAAGGGCCTCAGGCGACAGAGCAGCCTCTGCCTCGACTACTGGTTCGCCTGGGCCACCAACGCCTATATTACTAGATTTTCCTTCGATATGTGTCATTTTAAACCCGTTACAATAACATGCAAGACGCACGTTTCCGGGAAAAGCATTGCAAAAACAATGCCAGTAAAGGCAATTTGGCGATTTTTAATTGACAGGCCTAAATTTCAGAGTCGGTCTGCCGACATTAGCGGCTGGGCCGGGATCGGGACGGCAACAGCGCGGCAATGCGTTCCTCGCGCATTTTGCGCTCGTAGCGGCGGTGTTCTATTCCCTTTTTAACCGACAGCTCATGCCGATAGCGCTCGTTGGCAAGCTGTTCTTCCTGGGCGCTGACCTCAGCGTTGAGAAACTCATTGCGGTTACTAATCGTTGTTAGCTGTTCATGGACACGCGTTGCATACCAGCTAGATGAACGGATTTGCATTGCTGTCGTAGCTCCCGGTTTGATTTCAGTATCATCAATAATTGCGGAAAGCTGTGTCTGAATTTTGTTGGTCCGCTCGAGCTCCTCGCGCAATGTGCGCATCGCTTGGCTTTTCCGCGCCAATTCAACTTTCTGCTTAAGCGCCAGACGTTCATAAATAGATTTACGCTTCGCCATCATGAGGCCATGAGCTTGAGCAGTTCCGTGCGGCTGCTGTCAAAATCAGCCTTCTCATTTTCCTGCTGTTGAATATAATTCATCAAACCCGGCCAGAGCGAGACTGCAAGATCGAGTTCTGTGTCTTGTCCTGGGGAATATCCCCCCATCAATAGCAAATCACGGTTCTCCATGTAGAGAGAGACAAGTCTGCGGAATTTGCGAGCTGCCTGCTGGTGATCAGCGCTAACAATGTCATTCATCACACGGCTAATCGATGACGGCACATCAACCGCCGGATAAACACCCATCTGGGTCTGGTCGCGCGACAACAGAATATGGCCATCAAGAATGGCCCGTGCCGTGTCAACGACCGGATCATTTGCATCATCACCATCAGCAAGGACCGTGTAGATGGCAGTGATCGCGCCCTGCCCCTTTGCACCGGTGCCGGTGCGCTCGATCAGGCGTGGGATCATCGAGACAACCGACGGCGGATATCCTTTTGAAGTCGGCTGTTCACCCAACGCCAGGCCGATTTCCCTGCGAGCATGCGCAACCCGCGTCAGCGAGTCCATGATCAGCAACACATTCTTACCCTTATCGCGATAATATTCAGCTATGGCTGTTGCCCGCTCGGCACCACGGATACGTAGCAACGGTGAACGGTCAGCCGGCACCGCAACGACGGCGGTACGCAAGCGGGCATCGCCACCCAGGATTGTGTTCACAAAGGCGCCAACCTCGCGGCCACGCTCACCAATCATCCCGACAACGACAATATCGGCTGTCGTGTAGCGGCTCATCATCCCTAGCAGAACGGATTTACCTACACCAGAGCCAGCGATAATACCAATTCGCTGTCCCATGCCGACGGTTAGCATCGAATTTATGACGCGTACACCGACGTCAAGCGGCTTATCCACCGGCCCGCGGGTCAGTGGATTCAGCGTCTTGCCCATCAGCGGCCAGCGATCATCAAGGTCAAAGGCTCCACCCTCATCTAATGGATTGCCAAGCGCATCTGTCACTCGGCCAAGCAGCCCGTCACCAACCGGTATGGTGGCACCATCATCAAACAATGTTACCCGCGCGCCAACCCGGATGCGCGCGCCAAAATCATGCAAAGAGAGCAGATTATTGCCATGATGAAAGCCAATCACCTCGGCAATAGCACTTTCAGCGCCATCCGTTTCGATCCTACAAAGCGCGCCAATATTTGCCGGAAAGCCATTGCATTCTACCATCTGGCCATCATAGCGGCTGACATGACCGTATATTGCCATCGGCTGATCAACAGCAAGCCTGTTGACCTTGCCAATCAACATGTCACTAAGCTGATTCATCATTGATCCGTTTTGGTCTCATCGGCGTCTTTCGCTGCAAGGGCTGCGGCATCCTCTGTCTCGGCCTTGGGTTTTAGACCAATCGAAAAGCCACCTTCGTCTGGGGCCTTTGACGAGGCGCTGCTTTCACTTAGCTCGTTATCATCAGCACTGCTAGCTATGGCCGGTTTGGCATTTGCCGTAGTTACAATGTCTACCCCGGTGATATTTGCTTCAGCGGCAGCCGCATCGGTGATGCTGGCACCAGCTAATGAAGACACTGTTGGTCTTGTGGTGACATCATCTGCTGGCTGAACAGCCACTTTTCCACCCACTCTAGTGTGCAATTCATCCTCAATGCCGATACCGTCAATTACCAGCCTAACGTCACCTGATGCAAGCATCTCGTCAGCTTCAAGGCCACAGTTCTGTAGCTTTTCGCGCGTTGCAATGATTGGCTTTAGGGCCCGGAAATCATCAGGGTTTAAGATAATCTTCGGATGATCAGCACCCTGCTTGATAGTAGCAAGGATTGTTTCAATGCGCCCAGCGAAGGCCTCTGGCACTTCGGCAATCGCCATACCGGCACGCTCGCTGGCAAGTAAGAGAATAGCATCATGAATTTTGGCTGTCAGCGCATTTAGGTCAAGGTTTGGAGAGCTTGTGAGCGCAAGCGTCGCCTTTTCAAACCCCTGAATTGCGGTTTCCAGCTGGGCTGTCGCCTCTGCCTGACCAGCTGCGCGCCCAGCCTCATATCCCTTGTTATGGCCCGCCTTAAGGCCTATTTCCTCGCCCGAAGCGAGGCCTTCTGCAAGACCACGCTCATACTCAGCTTGTAATTCCGCAGCAGCAGAAGCAGCAGCAATTTCCTCCTCACTCGGTTCAGGCTCTGTAGCGTCCAAATTGCCAGTCTCCTGCAGCGGCGCGTCGTTTGCCACGTCAGCCGCAGCAGCGGAATCTGTGGCAATATCGTCCGCGGGTATGTCCGGTGAAATGTCACCAGCCGCCGCATGATCAGTCGCCTCGGCGGCGGTGTTGGCAGCCCCAGCATCGTCAGAAGTGGATGTTGATGCCGCCTCACTTGCGGCAGCTTCCTGCAAATCAGCCTCGCGCCGACGCTGTGCCTCCATTGCAATAGTCACCAATGTGCGTGGCTCAAAACTCTCCTTGGACTTAACTGGTATGTTGTCGGTACGGCTATAAGCCGCCTTTGACGAAAGCGAGACCAAACGCGCAATTTCTGCGTCATCAAGCTTGCCTGCGGGTATATCATCCTCGTCAAACAAGGGCTCAGTCTTTGGCACATCATTCTGAGCTTCTGCGGTTTGCATCGCGTCATACCTCCTTCATCAATTCTATCGGCTCACAAACTGAAATCACAGGTTAGACGAAATCGTCTCCACCACGACCTGCAAGAACAATGGTGCCTTCGTCAGACATTGTCCGGGCTATGTTGATAATGCGTTTCTGAGCATCCTGCACCTCAGTCAGGCGAACCGGACCAAGCGCTTCCATCTCGTCTGCTAGGTTGGCCGCAGCTCGTGAGGACATGCACGAGAACAGCTTGTCACGCAGTGGTTCATCGGCACCTTTGAGAGCAAGAACCAGATCCTCTGTCTCAACGTTACGGAGCAATGTCTGCAGGGATTTGTCATCAGAATCGAGCAGATTATCAAATACAAACATACTCTCCTGAATGGCTTGCATGAGATTGCGGTCTTCCTCGCCAATTACTTCCATGATCAGAGCTTCAGTATCCTGTTTGGTGAAGTTCATAATCTGCGCTGCTGCCTTCACGCCGCCTACCTGTGAGGCGCGTAATGTGGCGTTTGATTTGAATTTGCGCTGCATAACATCCTCAAGTTCGCGCAGCGCTTCGGGCTGCACTGTCTCCAGCGTAGCAACACGATAGACGACATCAGGTTGCAATTCGTCAGGAAGCGACAGCAACACGTCTGAGGCAAGACCTGCATCAAGATAAGACATCACAAGGGCGATGATCTGTGGATGCTCATCAACAACCAGTTCGGCGATTGAGCGCGCATCCATCCAGTCAAGAATTTCGATAGGACGTTCCTGGCTGGTTGGCGTGATCCGGGTTAGGACTGATTGAGCCTTGTCATCACCAAGCGCCTTTGTCAAAACATTTCGTATATAGTTGCCAGCACCTAGACCGAGACTGGTCTGTTCCTTGATGATGGCTAGAAATTCATCAAGCACCTGATTGACCAGATCCTGACCAAGCCCCTGAACAGAGTACATTGCCGACCCAAGATGCTGGACCTCACGAGGTGACAAGTTTTTCAGAATTTCAGCTGCTTCTTCCTCGCCAATAAGCATCATCAGAATTGCTGATTTCTGGGTTCCCGTCAGACGCTCGAAAGCGTCCTTGTCATCGTCCTTCTTGTCCTTCTGAGCTTCAGCCATTTTACCCTCACATCTTATTTAATCATGGTGATACCGCATTGAAGGAGTGCGATATCACTTGTGGATAACAAGTTACGCCATATCACTCTGTATCATTGTCTTGAAGACGTTGGACACACGTCCTGCCTCGTCTCCAACGATCATTCTGATCACAGCAACCTTATCATCATAGGTGTTTGCTGTATCCAGCATTTCTGGTGAAATTGCAGCTTTCTTGGGCTTGAGCTTGGCCTTTATGTCCTCAAGGCTCTCACCCTCCTGGATCTCGACCTGTTCGACTTCGGCATCATCGTCAAGGCTGACCATTGCTTCACCTGGTGCACCAGCAGCGGCCGGCACCATAATGCGCGAGATCAAGGGACGAATGACACCTAAAACGACCACTGCCATGATCAAAATAGTCATACCTTGCTTCATAAGCGTGACAGCCCATTCCATATCATACCAAGGCTTGGTTACACCCTTCAGCGTAGAAACAAAAGCCGAACTGCTCACGGTGAGACTGTCACCTCGTTCCAAATCCAGACCAATTGCATTAATGACCAGCTTCTCGATTTCAGCTAACTTTTCCTCAGGAACGGCCTGCACTTCGGTAAGGCCAGTCTCATTGTTCACCACTTCCAAATCACGCACCAGAACAGAGGCCTGTATCCGGGTGATCTGGGTTCCAGGCTTGCGCGTTGTCGAGATTGTACGGCTTACCTCATAATTCTTCACCTCACTGGACGAACGATTTGCAACTCCACCCTCAGTAACATTGTCACCCTGTATGTTCGTCATTTCTGTCTGCGCCGGAGCCTTGTTCGCAGTTGCGCCGGGAATGCCACGGGCGGCCAATTCCGAGGAAGTATCGGAAGAGCGCTGCTCACTGCGCAAGGCGTTGCGCTCGGGGTCAACTAGTTCCTCAGTAACTTCGCTGCGAGTGAAATCAATGCCAAGATTGACTTCTGCCATGACATTGCCGCCACCAACCATGGGGGTTACAATCGAAAGGATACGCTGGCGATAGATGTCCTCAAGGCGGATACGGTGTTCAAGCTGGGAGTCCGTCATTGCCGATGCAGCATTACGACCGGGCTGGGAGAGTAGAGTGCCATATTGATCAACGACTGTGACCTCTCCCTTAGGCAAACTTGGAACCGAAGATGAGACTAAATGCACAATTGCGTTGATCTGCTGTCGTGACAGCGAGCGGCCGTCCTCCATCTGCACGAACACAGAGGCTGATGGGGGCACCGAGGCGCGGGCAAAAACAGATTTTTCGGGAATTGCAAGATGCACTCGTGCTGCTACAAGTCCCTCTATCTCACTAATTGAGCGAGCCAGTTCGATCTCCTGGCTCTGTTTAAGACGTACGTTTTCGACGGTACGGCTCGATCCCATGGGAATTTCGCTAATCGAGTCATAGCCCTCAGGAACAGAGGCCGGGAGGCCCTGTGCCGCAAGTTGCATACGGGCGGTATGGTAATCTGAGGTAGGCACCAAAATTTCACCCGTCGTTGGGTCAAGCTGAACCTGAACGCCAGAATTTTTCAGCGCCTCAACTACACGCGCCTTTTCCGCCTCAGGCATACCAGCATACAGCGTCGTCACTGGCGGCTTATTTAAAAAATAGAATGCTGCCAAGCCAATCACAACCAAAGCCACTCCAAGAATCGCGGGCGCAGAGCGTCGGACGCTCGGATCGGATGCAATCCGGCGAACGGTGGAGAGCGGACTATTATTTTTTACCGAGACAACTGTTGTCGTATTTGCGGTGCCGTCCTCGGGAGCTGTGATATCTGTTGCTTCGGCCATTTTACTTTTATCCCTAGATTACCATTTCTGGTTTTGTGAGCCTAATGACTGCCAATTGCTGAATTACACTGGCATATTCATGATGTCTTTGTAGGCACTGAGAACCTTGTTACGGACATTAAGCGTCATCTGAAAACCAAGCGAAGAGACTTGCTGCTGGACCATGACCTTGCTGAGATCATGCTCAGCACCCATCTCGTAAGCCTTGGTAAGGTTGGCACTGTCTGACTGGGCAGATGCCACTTGGTTCAGCGCATCGCCGATGCGGTCGGAAAAATCAGTAACACCCGTGCCCTTGCCAAGTGTCTGCTCGGCATGTTTAAGCACTTCTTGATGCAAACTGCCAATGCTGTTTCCCACTGGTCCAATCGTAGTCATTTTTTTCTCCCATAAGTGTCCATAAGTGTATTTAATGGTGCTACAATCACCATTGGCTAACTTAAATTAACTATGCGCTGCCATTGCACCATGTGTGGATTGTGCGGTCTCATCCATTGCTAACTGCTGGCCGGCCATCAGATGAAGACTGTCATCCGTGATGATTTCTGCCGCAGTGACTTTGCCATCGACCGACAGCACGAGCGCACGCTGCAGAACGTTTTCCAGCTCGCGCACATTGCCCGGCCAACTGTAACCGCGCAGCTTTGAAACCGCACTGTCATCAAGCCAGGGAATTGTAGCAGCTGTGTTGCAGTGACGGTTCAGCAGAAATGTGACAATCGGTACAATGTCATCCGCTCGATCCGCAACAGCGCTGGTGTTCAGGGGAAACACGTTCAACCTGTAATATAGATCCTCGCGGAAATTGCCCTGTCGGATTTCATTAGTCATGTTGCGATTGGTTGTAGCAACAACACGCACGTCAACAGCGACATCTGCATGCGACCCAATGGGCGTGACTGCCTTTTCCTGCAGCACCCGCAGCAGCTTTGCCTGTAATGACATCGGCATCTCAGAAATCTCGTCAAGCAGCAAGGTGCCGCCATCAGCCGCACGGAAAATACCCTTGTTTGCCGTGGACGCGCCGGTAAAGGCTCCCTTTTCATGACCAAACAGAATGGCCTCAAGCATATTTTCTGGTATCGCCGCACAATTGACAGCTACAAAAGGTGCCTTGGCGCGTGGCGAATGATTGTGAACGAACCTGGCCAACACCTCTTTGCCAGTGCCCGTAGGACCGTTAACAAAGACAGTCACGTCTGTCCGTGCAACGCGTTTCGCAAGGTTTAAAAGGTCAAGACTCACCTTATCACCGGCGGCGACGTTTATTTCACCCGACAGCAGTGTGGCGGCGAGCTGCAGGCCATACTCATCACAGATTGCAGTTGCCGAGTCAGATTTTGGCAGCGACAGCCTTATTAACTTGCCACCAAATTCCTCAGAAATAGCAAAGACAGGCTGGTCCTCGGCAATGATCATTAATTGTCCAGCGCGCATTGAGCGACCCTTAGCAACAACCGCCTCCTGCCCACCAAGCTTTTTCTCGAACGCCGCGCTGCAGACAAAAATAGAAGAACGGCCATCAACCGCATCACCCCCTGCAATGGTTACATGCACCATGCGGCAGGACAGGATTGTGGCCAACCTCTCAGCGGCGGCAAATAATTCTTTCTCCAGGCAAATGCTGTTCATGGTATGTGACCCAAATAAAGTTTCGACTGACCCAACAAAGGCAGGAAGCGTGCCAAACTGTTTTTTTGGTCAAAAAAAACGTCAAAACTGTCAAATGCTCAAACAATTCACAGTTTTTGGGGAAAATCAGCCGTTCAAAATTTTGACAACCCAAGCAGATTGTCGGTATGTTTATCAATTATTTGACGCCTCCTTTGTATTAGTCCTTTGTTGAGTGGTTGTTGACGCAGTGGCGCAGACATTAGATGACATAATCATCGGGCGATCCGCACCGGTTAAAGATCTGAAACGGCTTATTGAGATCGTTGCTACGGCGAATACCAATGTGCTTGTATTGGGAGAAACGGGAACTGGAAAGGAATTGGTGGCCCGTGCTCTGCACGCGGAGTCCGGCCGCACGGGCAAGCTGGTTTCCGTCAATTGCGCGGCAATTCCCAGCGAATTACTCGAATCTGAATTGTTTGGCCACGAAAAGGGTGCATTTACCGGCGCCGACAAGGCGCGTGCTGGCCGATTCGAAATGGCCAAGGGTGGCACATTGTTTCTCGATGAGATTGGTGACATGCCTCTGGCGCTGCAGTCAAAGCTGCTGCGGGCGCTTGAAGACAAAGCAATTCAGAGGGTCGGTGGCGGTGAGGACGTGCCGGTTGATTTCAGGCTGATTTGTGCCACCCACCAGAAAATCCAACAGAAGGTCGATGATGGAAGTTTCCGGTCCGATCTGTATTTCCGGATCAATGTATTTCCAGTACAGGTGCCAACATTGGCTGAGCGCAGCGTTGACATTCCTCTGATTGCCGAAGCCATCCTCGGGCGTATGGCTGTCGACCAGAAAATTGTCAAACCAAAGTTAGATGATTCCGCTTGGAGCGAACTGTCCCGCTATCCTTGGCCTGGAAACATTCGCGAGCTGCGTAATGTTCTTGAACGTGCCGCGGTACTATTCGCCGGTGAACCGATCACCGGCGCACATGTAAAAGAAAATTTGCTTCGCCTCAAGGCGCCGGACCGCCGCGAGGAACAGGACGCGCTTTGGGCGGCATCAGAAGATCTAATGGGCATTGGTAGCGATGTTTTAACCGGTGTTGAACAGGCATTGCCTCACCCATCGCATTACGCCGACTGGTTCAGCTATTTCGATACGATTGATTTGCGGCGCCATCTGCGCGATGTTGAGGTGGTTTTGATCGAAGCAGCACTGAAAAAATCCGAAGGCATGGTTAGCCAAGCAGCCAACGCGCTCAAACTGCAACGAACAACACTGATCGAGAAGATGAAAAAACTAATGATTGAACGAACCGTGCCATCAAAAACCGAATCCAGCACCAAATTAAATTCCTAAAGCTCTTTGGTGAAGCTAGTTCCGATAACCAGACAGGCCACGCAGCTTCGCACCAGTTACCTGTTGAAGTTGGCTCATTTCGCGGGTCATCTGCGTAATAGCCCGCGCGTTGTCAGCAGCGCAGGCTTCTAGTGCCTCAAAAAAATGCTGATCATCATCGGGGGCGTTCGTCGCAGTGAATTCATGCAGCATGTCGCGCCTTGCAAGATCCAGATTGACGACACGGTCAAAATTTTGCGCTGCCAACGCGGATTCAATCTGTTCGTTGAATGCAGCGAATTGATCTAGAAACTCTGATTTTGTCATGATGCCCTCGTTTGCGCTTCGGCCTGTGAATTCTGTAGTCCACCTGCTGTCCTAACAGCTGTCATCCTCCAGGCATCACGAATTTCTGAAAGCGAATTAATAGCCGCCTTGATACCGTCTGGCTCCTCAGTTTTGGCACACTCAAGCAGTTGCTGACGCGCATATTCATAGAGCCGAAATAAATTCTCAGCTATCTCGCCGCCCGCCTCAAAATTGAGGCTGGTTTGCAGTGCATAAATGATCGATAATGATTTTGAAAGCGCCTTGCCTCGGAGCTCCAAATCGGCATTCTTTTTCTCTAAATTGGTGAAAAAAATATTCATTGAACGGTACAGCTCATCATACAACACACAAATAAGAGCATGTGGATCCTCTGAGTCGACAGCTGCCTCACGCTCTGAGTTTGCGTAAGCATTTAACATTTTGCTATTTTTCATTTTATTTGATGGCTCCCGATTTATTGTCTTACACCGAATCCCATTGGCTATGACGTCTGTTTATGCTATTGATTGATCATGACACCGTTAGTACCAGTTACAAACTCACCTCCAACCGCGGCATCAATGCCCGCGGCTTTAGGTGCCTCCGTGAATGCTTTCGATGCAAACATCGTGCCAAGCGGCCGGCAAACAATGCTTGGCGTGACAGGCAAACCGGCAACCGAAACCCTCTCTCGCGACTACACGCGACAGCCACAACCGATGATTATCAGCCACCCAAGACAGGCACCATCCGCTGTTTCGAGTGAACAATTTCTGGCGGCGCGTAGTCTGATAGCCCCAGCCTATCAGCACAACATACTGGCAACAAAAATGGCTAGAATTTCCAACCTGCACGCAGAAGCACCACTTTTTCGTGATCAGGTCGACCTTTTGGCATAAGATTCAATTTCTCTCTAAATCAGTTATTTTTGATTGTAACGTCAAATAAAGCTTGAATAAATCTGCCTCGGTGACAACGCCATGAAAGACTTCAGTATCGCGGTTGACAATTGGAATGCTCTCACCGACAAAATTACTCGCCACCTCAATGGCTTGCTGTAGCGACGCATCATGTTTAATCGAAATCGGCCCTTCCATTATGTGCTGTCGCACCGGCGCACCGCCGTCTAAGCCTAAAAGCTCATGCAACGCAACCTTGCCTATAAATTTGTTACCATCTTCATCCAAAACGTAGCCCTCGGTGGCCTCAGCGGCAACGAGTGCGGCAATCGCGCAGTCGACGTTGGCATCCCTGGAAAAGCGGACATAGTCAGGGCTAATAATGTCCATCACTGGCGTCTCCATCATCTCGATATGGCCACGCCCCTGCGAAACATCGATCTTGCGGTCAAGCAGTTGTCTGTCAAAGAATGAATGGCCAAAAATAACATTCGAGACCATTGTGCTAACCACAACACTAAGCATGGCAGCAAGGGCGAATTCGTAGCTCATTGTCATTTCCAAAATAATCAAAACACCTGCAACTGGGGCTCCAATGACGGCAGCTGCAACTGACGCCATACCACAAATGGCAAGTCCCGGCCCCGTACCCGAAAGTCCGACAAGGGCTAAAAGGCGACCCACAATTGCACCTGCCGTTACTCCGACAAACATTGCTGGCGAAAAGACACCGCCAAACATGCCAAAACCAATGCAGAGCGCTGTCACAGTCAGCTTAAGAAATAAAAGAAGAAGAAGATAGATTTCGTCAAATGCTCCATTTAAGACAGCAGCGACCGTGTCGCCACCGAGCCCCAGCACCTCGGGAACAAACATACCGACACAGCCCGTAAGCGCGGCAGCAGTAAAGAGCAGGCGCGCCGGAGACCAGCCAGAACTACCAGCAAAGGCAGCAGAGCGGCGCAAGCTCTGCATGAACAAAACCGCCAGTAGGCCAAAAACTGGACCAGCGATCAGCGCAGCAGGAAGAAGCTCAATCAGATTTGGTGCCAAATCATCGAGCATAAACAATGGGTTGGTACCAAAAATCCATTTGCTGACCCATGCAGCAGTGATACTAGCAATTGCAATGGGGGCAATGGCCCGCAGTGAAAAATGTCTCAATATCGCTTCATGCGCAAAGACCACGCCAGCAATTGGCGCATTAAAACCAGCAGCAATTGCGCCAGCTACGCCGCAACCAATAAAGACATCAGTAGTGATGTTGGAACCAGTTATTTGGCGAATGAAACTACCCATCGTAGCTCCAAAATGTACCAGCGGACCGTATTGACCTACCGACGCACCACCACTAGCTGAAATAAAGGCAGCTAGCGTCGAGGCAAAGCCTTGTTTGACATCCAGTTCGTTATCCGTTCGGTGTGCGGCATAAATGCTGTCAGCTGGCCCATGCCAACGTGCGACACCAAATAAACGACGCACTAACAGAATTGCACAAGCGGCTATCAACAAGCTTAGCAGCGGACCAAAAGCAAGTGGCACACCACCAATATGCAACACGAGAAAATTTGTTGACGCTCGCAGCCCCGAGAGCCATTGGACCCCAAGAACAAAACCATTGGAAACGAAAGCCATAACAAAACCAAAACCAAGGCCCGTAATAATCACCGCAATCAGCGTGCGTAATAAGACCAGCCTTTGTTTATCAGACTTGGCGTCTGCTTGAACCATCATAAATCCAATGCTGATTTAAAAATTGAACAAAAATAGATAGTTATGCAAATCTATTTTTCACTCAGCCAGCAATACTCCCTGTTGTTAGATAAAGCCTAATGTTTGTTGACCAAAATCGCACGGATTTTTGCACCGCGGCATAAAAATTGCAGGTTTGTGTCGTAACGTTTCAAGAAACAGCAATCGGGTCAGCTATCGAGATCAGCAGCTAAACCTTTTGCCAAAGGTCAAAACCAGAAAGCAGATTGACACCATGGCAACCGACTATCTGTCAGCGTTAAATGTGGGTACGGGACTAAATACAACTGAGATTATAGACTCACTTGTCGAGGCCGAGCGCGCGCCAAAGGCAAAAATGATTAACGACAACAAAGCAGAACGCACAGTTGCTATTTCTAGTCTCGGTTCTGTAAAAACTGGGTTCGAGTCTTTTGACACTTCACTTGAAAACCTCGATGGAACCACCGGTCTAAACATCTCTTCGACTATCACAGCCGTAGATTTAGCTTTTGCTGATAGCAAAGTTGCAAAGGCCTTTAGTCATCAAATTGGTGTCTCACAACTAGCTTCTGCGCACACATTAGTTTTTGGGGGCTATTCGGGCGAAAGTGCGGCCATCGGCACAGGAACTCTGAATTTTTCATTTGGTACATGGGCATCAGATGGAAGTTTTTCAGCAAATTCGGATCGCACCGCAACTGACGTCACAATTTCGTCAACTAACTCAACTTTGGCAGGTCTAAGAGATTCAATAAATGATGCAGATTTGCAGGTCACAGCATCAATAATTAGAACTGATGACACAAATTATGCTTTAGCGCTTAAATCGCGCGAGGGTGCTAGTCATAGCCTACAAATTTCCGCGACTGAAAATCCCGGTGGAAGTGGCCTTAGTTCCCTCGCCTACACATCAGTTGATAATTCTATCCAAAGTTTAGCTGGTGCAAATGCAATAATGACTCTTGACGGTGTCTCGATCACTCGCCAATCCAACGTAATTGATGATCTCGTCGATGGTGTCTCGATGACACTGAATTCTACGACCAGTCAAAATGGAACAATCACTGCAGCGTATGACAGTAGCACTGCACTGACAGCAATGAAAACATTGGTGGACGAGATAAACAAAATTCAAACTGAGCTTCGTTCACTCACTACACGCGGCATCAACGGTCAAGAAGCAGGTGCTCTAGCGAGCGACAGTCTTGTAAAATCGCTTCAACGTCAACTGAGCGCTTACACAACGACCCCCATTATCGGCTTTGGAAATTCGTCAGTATATCTTGCAGAATTTGGTGTAACAACCAACCGCGACGGGTCAATAAGCCTTGATGAAACGACATTTAATACGCAGTTTGCTGCAAAACCAGATGATTTTTCAGCCATCATGCAAAGCCGTGTCACGACTGATACTAACCTCGTGAAAGGAACTGTGACTGGCAGTCTATACAAACCTGGCATATACGCTTTTGATATTGCGAACGACGGCAGTGCAACATTAGACGGCACAGCGATGACTCAAACTATAAGCCGTTATAGTATAGTGTCGGGGGATGCCGCAGGGCTGATATTGGACGTAACAGGCGGTGGTCTGGACACAAACATCTATATTGGTACTAGTCTTTTGGACAGTCTTCGGACGTTTTCACAAAACATCGTGAAAACTGGCAGTGATTTAAATACAAAGATTACTCGATATAATGACGATCTGATTAAGTATTCGGATCAATTAACAAGTTTAGACGAGAGTGTAGCGGCCGCAAGGGCGCGTTATGTGGCAAAATTCAACGCAATGGAAAAGGTTTCCGCTAGCATGAAGAAAACCGGTGAAAGTCTGACCAATATGATGGACGCTTGGAAAGCTACTATGAAAAACAAATAGGCGTATTAAATAATATCCAGCACGCTAAGTTGCTTTGCCGCCAATTCAGCCATTTTTGGCATATTTTCTTCATTTTCAAGGTTCCATCCAAGTGGTGCTTTCGGCACGGTGTTTGATCTTAGCGCAAAAACATAAGCCCGGAAGGATTTAGCGGTGCCGTCCAAATTTATATCAGGAGCTTTCAAACCATCTTCCAATGCTCCAAAAAGTGGTTTGAGCTTTCGCGGTTTTCCAACCGCCTCATTCATCAACCTGTAAAAACAGAAGTCGTTAAGTAACTCAACGGCCATATCACCAGCTTCAATTTCTGCTAAAAAAAGCAGCATCGCTTCAGCTGGACCCAAAATACTCTCGGCAGGCACTTCATTGTAAATCTCAGACAAACCTTCTGAGTATTTATTCGCAAACGCGTCGATACCTATCTCAGAGCTCAAATACTCTGATGCGGCGCGGGCAACGGCAATATCAAATATCCAATTCGGACAGTACATCGCTTCCCTCAAAGCATGGTATTTCTTTGAAACTTACCCAAATTATCCAAACTACCTAAAACATTAGGTTGATAGCACAACCACTACAGAAAAATAAAGTAGAAGAAAAACAAATTCCACAAATCATATTTTATGAAAAATCAAAAATTTTTCATATAAAATACAATAATTTCAGATAATTAAAATATTTTTCGGGAGAATGACTAACTATTTTTGCTCATAGTCGTTACCGAATGCGAGAACCGACGCGTATTTGCGTGAAAACCATTTGACCAATTACTGGAAAGGACCAGAAAAATGGCAATGAACATTAACACTAATGTTGGCGCTCTGATGGCATCAGCCGCCGCAAACTCCGTCAACAAGTCGATGGAACAATCAATGGAGCGGCTTTCTACTGGCCTGCGGATTAACTCTGCAGCCGATGATGCAGCTGGTTCAGCAATCACAAGCCGTCTCACATCTGAGATTAAAGGAACAAACCAAGCTATTCGTAATGCTATGGATGCCCAAGCAATGATCGAAACTGCTGAGGGTGCTCACATCGAGGTTGAGGCAATTCTTCAGCGCATGCGCGAGTTAGCCGTTCAGGCTGCCAACGATACAAATTCTGATTCAGATCGTGGAAATCTGCAGCTTGAGATCTCACAGCTTTCAGCTGAAATTGACCGCATCGCAGAGACCACAACATGGGCGGGCGTTAGCTTGTTGAATGGTAGTGACACCAGTTCCGATAAGTCGCTTTCTTTTCAAATTGGATCAGGTCCGGGTATAGGTGAGACCGTCACCCAGACAATCAGCTCTATAAATGCAAAAGCACTTGGTGTTACAGGTAATGCTGTTGCTCCCGAGGTTGAGTCCAACTACGTATCTGTGACCGGTGAGGGAGTTTTGGCGACCGAAGGTAATACAATCACATTTGGCGGAAAATTCAATGCAGGGGACGTGTATAAAGTCACGATTGGCAACAAGCAACATTCAGTTACTGCTACAACTGGTGACGGATACACCGATGATGCTTCTGGTCTCGCAGCGCAATTAACAGACGCAATTCGTGCAGAGCAAATCTCTGGCACAAACCAGCATGAGGGCATCACAGTTGTTGATCACGGAGATGGTTCACTCTCAGTATTTGCCGAACCCGAAATAACAAAAGTGAAAGCTGAAGAAGGTGGTGCTGCTGATACGCAGACACTAACCTTCAACGAAGCCGACAAAACCTTTACGGTTGGCGGCACACATGAAGACGGGGACATCTACAAGCTCACAATCAACGGCGTTGACGTTGCAGTAACTACTGATAACACTACTAACAGTGAGTATAATGCAACAAAAGCTGGTGTTGCTGCTGAAATCGTCGCAACTATCAATGCTGCCGCAGGTGGTTTGGCTGAACTGGCGACTGGTGGTGTTAGAGCATTCGTCGATGGTGATGACCCCACAAAGTTCCGCGTTGTGCAAGACGTCTTATTCAGCGCTGAGGAATATACGGCAATAACTCCCGGGGTTTCACCAACAATAACTGCAGCAGAAGTATCGGGAGCCTCAACAATAGATTTTGCGAACACACCTAGTGAAGGCGATAAATTCACCACCACGATCAACGGTGTCACAGTTGAAATCGAGCTGACAGCTGACGACGGCTATGACCGTACAGCTACCGGTGCAGCGCTGAAGATGGAGGCTGCCATACAAGCCAAAATTGATAGCGGTGAACTTAAGGGCGTCACAGTTGGATCCACTAATGCGCAAATTACAGTCACGCAAAGTGGTACTACCGTTGAAGTTGGCACACCCGAAGTCATTGACGTTAGTTCTAGTGGTTTGATTGCGCAATACTCCGATGCAAACTCCAGATTCGAGTTTGATACCGGTGCCAACTTCACAGCTGGTACAAAAGGTACTCTTGCAAATGGCGACACGGCTCGAGTGAGTATCAATGGCGTTACCATTGAAGTAATAACCGATACGACTGACGGTTATGACGATAGCGCTGATGGTTTGGGCAGAGAGATGACAGACCTCATCAACAATAATGAGGAACTCAAAGCTCAGGGTATCACTGCGGCATTCACTAAAGCGGACAGTGGCAACTTAGCAGCTTTGGTAACGCTATCTTTCACACCACAGCTATCCAAAACTCAGTTTGTCAAAGCTGAAGACATTTCTACCAGCCAAAACGCTGCCGATATGTCAACAACGTTGACACTCAATAAGAGTGCTTTCGCACACGGTGACCAGCTTTCGGTTGACGTTGAGGGCACAAAAATTGAGCTCACAATCGACACATCAGACAGCTTTGCGGATGATAAGGCTGGTGTAGCAGCACAGATTAAGACAGCTATCGATGCGCAAGGCATCAATGGTGTAACGGTTACTGATAATGGTGACGGTTCAATCTTGATCGAAAAGCCATCTGCGGCCAATGTGACTAGTGCAGTAGCTGCAACAAAGACCATTGAGGTTATCGACGCTGCATTCGTAACGTTGAACACGCAGCGGTCTTCACTTGGTGCGATTTCTAATCGCTTAGATAGCACAGTCTCTAACCTGACAAACGTTGTAACGAACCTTGAAAGCGGTCGTGCACGTATCCAGGATGCAGACTTTGCTGCAGAGAGCACAAACCTTGCCAAGCAGCAGATCCTCCAGCAGGCTGCAACTTCAATGCTGGCTCAGGCAAATGCTTCTAAGCAATCTGTACTTAGCCTTCTGCAGGGCTAAGATTAACAAAAAAACGGAAAGGGCGGCGTTGCCGCCCTTTTTTGTGTTTTTATTATAGCTTTGTATGAAGCAAACTTATTGCTGTATGTTTCTAATTACTACTCGCTCCTTCACCCAAGCCTAATTCTTTCAAGCGTAAGTTACACAGCCAACTAACATTAGATTGTTAATAAAAAATCGCTGAATTACTTCAACATGGTTTAGTAACTAGCCTGACCCAATTGCTAGATTTAAATTAAACAACCAATTATCTTTCTGAAATCAACAATAGATTTCTCGATATTTTTACCACCAATGATATGTTTACAGATTAGGAGCGATTGGCGTTTTTTATGCGGTGAATAAGATTTCTTCAAAAATATTTATAGATAATTTTAAGCCTAACAGACCCCTAACGACTAATTTGAAGCAGTATTTGCCTTTTACAGCGCCTTTCATGCCATGCGCCGATGGGGAATTGCATGATAATGAGGTAGAAAAAATCCCTGTGATTGGCAAAAACACTTGGGAAAATTTCAACAAAAAGCAATTTGTTATATCCTTTAAATACCGTTTTAACCTGCTAACTGAAGCTGACGAGATGCTCTTTACTGAGCGGGAGACACGCACTCTCGAAACATTTTCAAAAATGAAACACTCGTCTGAAAATGAAACGCATGCTCTATCGGCATTTTTCTGTCAGTTGGCTGTTGCAGATAGTGTATTTCATAAAGAAGAAGCGCCATTCATCGACAAATAAATTGATGCAATTAATTTCAAAAAGCCCTTTGGATTGTTTGCTGACAACGAACTAAATTATAGGCAATTGATGGCATCTGAGTTGCAACACACAATCTCTGGGCATGTTGGCAACAATGGGATCAGACTTAATGATCAAAAATGGAGATGTCCGAACTGAAAGAAAAACCAGTTTGTTGCTCGGCAATAACAAGAAATCGCGCGGAGATGCGTTTTCGTATCTATCGCGATAAATTGTAAAAGAACTTTCATAAAGCATAGGTCGAATGCCAATATTTAAATTTGGCTAATCTTTATATCACTCCATTCCGAAACGATCTCGCTTTAAGATTTTCACCAAACGACCATTAAGTGAGTGTTGAAGTTGCCTAACCAAATCAAATGGTCAGAAATATCGATATAACAACAGTTTTTCTATCACCTAATGTAATCAAAAAGAGTTTGTGAACCTATCTTTACAAATGCCTGCTGAGCTGCATCGCGATTCACAATTTGTGACTGTAGTTCTGTTATAAGCGCGGCAAGATCAGCATCTTCAATAGAAGAAATATTTTCAGTCATTAAAAGAAGTCTCCTATCAATAACCTCCTGTTGCATTTCGCCTTTGCGTATTTGCGCACCAACCGATGTCCTTTCAACATTGATATGCTCTAATACACTTTTCAAACGGGCTATGCCTGCATTAGAATTAGCCAAAGGCGTGGCGACGCCAGACTCCAGGTCAACTTTGACACCCTCATCCACACTTGCCTGTAAGCTCAACATTGTTGCACCTGTAACGCCAGTTTCAGTCGCAGTTAGGCTAAAATTCGTACCGTCCTCTCGTGCAAAGATAACTGTATTATTGTCTAATTTGGCGCTAAAACCTTTTTTGTTATCAAGTTTTTCAAATGCCTCCATCACTGCAACCATAGCCTCATCGCCATCGCCTGCGTTGAGTGGCAGTGTATTAAATTGTAAATCATCATCTGCACCAAAATTTTCACCCGTCAAATTAATGTGCAGCACCTCACTACCTTCAGCCTTTACACCATTTTCCTGAAAATTAAGAGTAATATTGGCTTGTTTGATAGTGTTTTGATTGAGATTATTTTCAATGATTTCAAAAATCTTGAAAACACTTGTGGCTGAACCACCAGCCTTTGCCCGCAGAAAAATTCCTGCACCGTCTACACCTGTATCCATTTTCATGGATTCTGACACCTGAACAGCATGGATGCCCCTATCACCCTTGTATTCGACGGCACCCTCAGAGTTTTCTACAAACGGCATCACACCAACTTTGTAGCCGCTAAAAAGATAATCACCTTTCTCATCCGTTGCATTGGCAATGCCCTTAAGGCCCTCCTTTAATTGGCCAATTTCTTTAGCTATGGCCTTTCTATCAGAAGGACTGTAGGTGTCATTATTAGCCTGAATTGATAACTCATAAGCTCGTGTAATTATGTTCGCAGCATCACCCAGCATATTTTCTACAAGTGTTAATCGCTTATCCGCACGTTGAATATTTGTAGCAAATCTCTCAAGAACGACTTTTTGTCCCTTAACAAATGATATGTTCGCCGCTGCAACAGGATCATCAGACGCTTTCATCACGTTCTTACCCGTCGCGATTTTTGCTTGTGTCTGCTGAATTTGACCTGTCAGCGATTTAAAGCGCTCAATGGATTGCTCGTTATATAATTTGGTACTGATCATAATTTAACGTCCTCAATCGCTGAGTTATCTGAAGCTCTCAAGCAGTGAATTAAATAGTTCACGAGCAGTTGAAAGGACCCTAGCAGATGCTTGGTAAGCTTGCTGCTGCTCAATAAGATTGGCGGCCTCTGTATCAAGATTAACGCCAGAAAAACTTGCCTCTGCCTCTAAGCTAGCATCTTTGAGCGCTATTGCGGCATTTGCACCCAACTCACTGGCCTGAACTAGGCTTCCTAGTTTCGACATCGTTTCACTGAAAATTTTTTGAAACCCGCCCCTACCATCGCTTCGACCGTTCCCACTTTGCAGGCTTGTTAAGTCAAGCATTGCAGTGGCATCGCCAATACCCTCGCCGTTGTCGGCGATGTGAAACTCATCACCGTCCACCAATGCACCAAAAAAAGTAACGTTGAAGCCCTCAGCTTCACAACTTCCATTGGAGTCTAGCGTCCGATTAGCAAGCGAAGTTCCAGATTGCGTATCAATAAATTCAACATAGCCTGTTTTTTCATCAAGAACTTTAATCATTATGTCTCGGTGAAGTTTGGGACCCTCAACTGGTATTGCGTCGTATTGTAGAGAGAGTTTTTTCGCGCCATTGTTGCCAACAATAATAATCAGTTCTTCATCTGGTAAATTTGACAAGGTGAGGCGTTCTCCAACGTTGCTTTTTGCAGTACCAGTGAATTGTGGCGCTTCAATTTCACTGTTGAGAGAATTGGCTTTTAACATCGCGCCCTGACGGACGAGATCAAAATCTAAAGCGGTATAGCCACTGCCAATAGTGGTAGAGGATGTTGCAACTCCTGATGTTAGATCTACCGTTCCGTCTGGCCAGATATTTGCCTGAAGGGTAATCGCAGTGGACCCTACTGTTCCCCCCTCAGTCATCGTAAAATTAAAGTTGCCACCATCGGGCCTTGTGAACCACAACACATCATTGTCTCCAATGTGCGCAGAATATCCATTTTTATCAGAAAGGCTATCAAACGCGTCTTTAATGGCAACCAGAATTTCAGTTTCGTCACCGGATGCCAACGCCGCTGTGGTGAATGTCAGGTCTCCAGTTACTCCACCTAACCCGTCATCCAGTGTAATTTGAAGTGTCTCATTTCCTTCAGCAGCGACTCCCCCTGTTTTAAAATCCAATCCAATCCAAGCTTGGTTTGAGTAAAAATTTGTTGGCACTTCATCATTTTGCATGATCCCAAAACGCTGCGCAGCAGCCGTATTGTTTGCAATTAAACCGTCATCAACCACAGTAATTTCCGACTTGCTGAGTGTACCACCATTTGAGGCAACCTGTAGCTTCAAGTTGGCATCAAAAAAAGCGTTTAATCTCCCTGGCTCGCCACCACTAACAATCACCTCACCATCAATCATTGTTAAGCTATACTGTTGTCCTTCAAATGACAGGTAGACAACATCACCATCTACTGGCGGCGTTTCCATCTCCCCGGAAATCAGATTGCCCGCGCTTGAATAAGACAAATTAACCGCGTTATCGGGACCACCACTAACGGTGATGTTGCTGCCATCGCTTGTGAATATATAGGTGCCCCCTTGATAGCCAACGGTCATCGACCCAGCGCTGTTTATCGCACTTTCTGTTAAGCCAACATCGCTGAGAGTGAAGGAATATGGAGTTTTAAGACTTACAAGGCCCTCAATATAAGCGGAAGGTGCATTCTTCCGTAATTCTCTGGCCACTGCAATCGCGACATCTGCGCCTGTTGTTCCGGCTACATCATCGCGATCAACCGTAGCACTCAGGCCGTCAATGTTTACTGAATATGATACTTGTTTGGCTGACGCAAATTTTCCATTTGGAGAGGCTTCATTCGTATCAATGCCCTCCAAATAGTCAAAGGTTATGGAAGAATTTGAGGTACTAAAATCAGTGTCTATTAAAATTTCAGACTGCGAGGCGGATCTCTGGATCTCCACATCCATATAGCCAGAAACGCCAGATTCGTTCCGATAGTCTCCGTTATAAACAGCGCCAGAGTTAAAAGCTCCACTCTCATCCATCTGAGACTGCCAGTAAGCTATTTTCGTGTCAGTTGGTGTACTGCCTGCTATGTGCCTGCCTTCCCGCGTAAAAATTTGGATATTGGAGGCCTCATCAATTTTGTTGGTTATTACAGCTGACACTGTCCTTCCAGTCGTAAGTGAGATGCCACCAGAAGAAAAGCGATTATCTGACAGACTGATAGTCAAATTACCGTCGGCACCAGAAGCAAAACCACCAAGCTCTGATAATTTTACAGCCGAACCGTCACTTACCTTTACACCGGTCAAACTACCAACATTAAGCAAATCAGAAATTTGCCTCATGTTTCGCCAACCGTCACTATCTTCATTGAAATTGGATTGATCTAACGTAAATTTGAATTCCTCGGTGACGTCATTGTCATTAGCGTCCTTGGAAATAATTTTCAGAGAAAGGTGAGTAGCGCTCAGCATGTCCGCGTCACTTAACCCAAATTTCATGCTAGATTGTTGGGATAATGAAAATAAATCAATTGATGTAAATTCAGCAGGAATGACAGTAACAGGTCCGCCGGTTAAAAATTGTGTGGCGGAAATTATTGATCCGTCATTCGAGAACGTATCAGCAGCAGACGGCAGACCAGTGGATGAAGATTGATTACTTGTTGTGGCGGCCATTTCAGCATCACTGCGGTTTGCAGCATCAGCTGAAACAAGCAATGGTGAAGCTGCAGCAAATTCGTGCGGACGCCTAATTGAGACCCCAACGCCGGAAGCTGTGCCTGAGATTGGATCTATCACAAATTGATCAAAGTTTTCGGCCTTACCCCTAAATTGAATAGCCAAGCCAGGTAGATCCACCTTTGCTCTGCCGCTTGTTACGAGGGTTCCATCTTCTTTGCGTCCATTCCAAAGTTCACTTTTCGCATCATATGAAAAAGTGATTTTATCAGATGTCAGCAAACTAAAATCATGAATTTCAGCTTCTGCTTTCGCGGCACCAGCATTCGTTGGATTCTCGGTCAAATTTATATCGATATCTTGAAATAAATTTTTCCCAGGAAGGCCCTCTAAGTCCAATCCACTTTTATGTAAGAGATTCATGTCTTGAACAAATTTGAAGGCAAGGTGATCAATTTCGTTCATGACACTTGATATTACTGCGTAGCTCTCAGCAAACCCAGCCAAGCTGCCGTCACTAACCTGAGAAGTGTAAATATTGTCCACGCCCGGTCCGACAACATAAGAAAGATGTGTCTCACTTGGATCCAACCCCAACAATCTGAAGGAATTGTTATCAACGAGGACGGGCCCACTTCCAGATGTACCAATCTTTAAATTAGCAGCGCCACTTTCAGCCAAAGAAACACTCATTCCAGCGGAAGTTGTAATTTGGTCAATTAATGCATCGCGCCTATCTAACAACGCGTTATTGACTTTGACCCTTCCAGCCGCCGCAATTTGTTGATTCAATAAACTGAGTTCCTCAGTTAGCATATTCAATGAGGCCAATTCTTGTTTGGCTTGAGTGATAATGCCTTCCTTTAACTGCGACACAATTTTAGAAACATCGGTGAAATTGTCAGCCACCATCTTAGCATCTTCCAGCGCAACAACCCTCGGCGCCAGATCCGATGGTGCGGTTGCTATTTCTTGTAAACTAGAAAAAAACTGACCGATTGTCGTTCCAAGATTGGATTCGCCTGGCAGCAGAATGTCCTCTAATTGCTTCAAGCCCGCGTAAAGAGCTTCCTTGGACTCTGCACTCGCGGTCGCGCTTCTCGCTTTATTCAACAAAAATTCATCGAAAGATCTTCGAATGCCAGTGATACGCACTCCAACACCAGTTTGTCTTTGAATGCCAGTGACGCTTCCTGTGCCAGCAGGAATTTCCTCAAGGCCTGCTTCGCGTCTCTTATATCCATCGGTATCAATATTGGCGATATTCTGACCCGTGACGGCCAACGATTGGCGATATGCCTGCAGGCCAGATTTACCAATGTCAAAAAGGTTGGCCATAGTTTACTTCGCCTGCTCACCAAGCTGACGCACCAGTGCATCTGCAATTCCAAGATTGATCTTATCCGACAAATTGTCAGCATATTCGCGATCAAGCATTTCCTCGTAGGTTGTCTTTGCAGAACTTCCAAAAAGATCCTCGGCAAGTTTTGTCTTGCGCGACTGCTTCATGAATTCATTCAAGAAAATCGCTTCAAATTTCTCAGCGGCAGCGCGCAGATCGTCATTTTCAGTTGGACTTTTGAAAACCTTTTGATCTGCTTGCATCAAGCTGGCCTGCATGTCTGCTGGGATAATATTTACGTCAAGCATCGAGAATACCCCGTTTAAATTACAATAATTTCGGCACGCAATGCGCCCGCCTCACGCAGAGCACCAAGTATTTCAACTAGATCAGAAGCACCAGCACCAACAGCATTGATTGCGTCAACAATGTCAGAGAGCTCAACGCCAGTATCAAATACAAATGCTCTCGCAGTCTCCTCTTCAACATCCAATTCAGTGTCATCTATTGTTGTCTCACCACCGGGGGTCACTGTGGCCCCCGCCTCAGTGGTGGTAACAGTTGGATCACCCTTGACCACTTTCTTGTCTTCTTTAACTTTGACAGTAAGAGAGCCGTGAGTGACTACAGCTGGGGTGACACGGACATCACCACCAATAACAATTGTACCACTACGAGCATTGACAATAACTTTCGCAGCAGGTCGCGCAGGTTCCACCTCAATATCTTGGAGCAGGCTGACAAAGGATACTTTCTGACCAGGGTCAGCTGGCGCACGAACCTTGATGGATGAAGAATCGAGGGCAACTGCAACCGTTGGCCCAAAAACTTCATTTATTGCGTCGGCCACCTTTATTGAGGTGCTAAAATCCGATTGGTGCAAGTTTAGGATAATGTTATCCAATGTTTGGAAGGGTGTTTCTACCATCCGTTCAACCGATGCACCGCCGGGTATTCTACCGACAGTTGGGATGTTTACGGTCAATGATGACCCGTCGTTTCCAGTCACACCTAAGCCACCAACGGCAAGATTTCCCTGCGCCACGGCATAAGTTTCACCGTCAGCGCCCAACAAAGGTGTCATTAGCAAAGTGCCACCACGAAGAGATTTGGCGCCACCAATTGCCGAAATGGTAACATCCAAACGCTGACCGGTTTTGACGAAAGCCGGCATTTCAGCAGTCACCATCACAGCAGCCGCATTAGCAGCCGTGATATTGCCGACATCAGTCACTAGGCCAAATTGTGATACCATTGATTGCAACGATTGTTTGGTCAACCCATTCCCACCATCACCAGACCCTGCAAGTCCGACAACGATGCCATAGCCAACCAGCTGATTGGACCTGACACCAGCAATTGATGTCAGATCTTTGAGGCGGTCACCGAAGGCGTTAGTTAAACCGCAGACTAACAGCGCTGTGGCGATTGCAATTATTTCTAGGGTTTTAAGCATTGTTTACTCCATCCCTAAAAAGGTGAGATCGCTCTCATCGTTCTGCTGAGCCAACCCTGACGGGAGGAGTCCGCAACCTCGCCGGCACCCACATAGGTGATTTCAGCATCGGCAATGCGGTTTGATACAATCAAATTGGTGGCGGAAATATCCTCCGGACGAACAAGGCCCGTTAATCTGACATATTCGTCACCGTTATTCAGGCGCAGTTTCTTCTGACCTGCAATCTCCATGTTTCCATTTTCAAAGACACGGGTCACCGTCACGGTCAAAAACCCTGTCAGCGAGTTTGACTGAGCCGCGCTGCCGGATCCAGAAAAGCTACGAGAAGTACCTGCTTTAAGCGGATCCGTTCCCTTGTCAAAGCCACCGGTAAAAATGTTTGGAATTCCAACTGGAAGGTCAACATCAAAAGCGTCAGTCTTGGCCGAGGCTGCGGTCTGCGATTTTGTAGCCGCGAAAGTTTCCGACAGGCTTACGGTAAGAATGTCACCAACTTCACGCGCCCGGCGGTCCGTTGCAAACAAACCTCCCTTAGATGCTACATAGATTGCGCCAGTGGGTGCGCCATGATCTTCAGGCATGTGAGCTTCAGGATAGATGGGATCAAACGCGTAGGATGCTTGATTTTCGACATAGGTGGAGCAACCACTCAAAAGTAGTCCAAGTGCAAGGATAAAAAATACTAAAAAACGATCATACATGAGTTTTACCTGATGATTCTGATGTCTACAGGTTTTGCGAGATAAACCGAAGCATCTCATCAACTGAAGTGATTGATTTTGAGCTTACTTCATACGCGCGCTGTGTCTCGATCATCTCGACCAGCTCCTGAACGACATTAACGTTTGCAGCCTCAAGCGACCCCTGAATAAGACGCCCCAGGCCCTCTTCCTGAGGGTTGCCCACAATGGGGTCGCCACTTGTGTCCGTTCGGGTAAAGAAACTCTCACCAACTGGTTGCAGGCCAATGCGGTTTGTGAAATCAGCAATTGTAATTTGGCCAACCGCTTCAGCGTTGTCAGCACCCTGCTGGAGAACGCTAATGATGCCGTCCCGTGATATGTTGATTTGTGATGCACCGGCTGGAATTTGAATCTCAGGCTGAACAACATAACCACTCGCCGTGGTCAGTGTGCCCTCAGCATTGGTCGAGAATGAACCATTTCTTGTGTAGCCAATACGCCCATCAGGAAGAAGCACCTGAAAGAACCCAGTTCCCTCAATTGCAAGGTCCAAAGAATTATCTGTAGTTATCATGCTACCTTGGGACATGTTTTTCTGGGTATTGACGATACGTGCGCCAGTGCCAACCGAAAAGGAGGAGGTCAGATTGGTTTGTGCTGTTGTCTGGTCGCCAGCAACTCGGCGAACCTGATACAGCAATGTTTCGAAATTGGCACGGTCACGCTTAAAGCCAGTAGTGCTGACGTTCGCCAGATTGTTGGCGATGATCTGCATGCGAGTTTGCTGGGCGTTGAGGCCAGTCTTGGCCACGTGCATCGAACTGGTTGACATCAGTTTTCTCCTGCAAGAAATGTTAATTAGTCAAAGGGTAGCAAGAGACGTGCCAAACCAAAACGGCAGAGTCAGAATTAGCTAGGCATTCGCATTAGACTGGCACCAGCTTCGTCTGCCTCAGTGGCAGATGATATCAACTTAATGTTGACCTCATAGGCACGCTGGTCCTCAATCGTGTTGACGAGTTCCTCAGTGATGTTAACGTTGCTGAGTTCAACATGTTTTTGGACAATTGTCGGCACTTGATCGGCCAGTGGGAGGCCCCCACTCTCAGCCCTAATTTCGCCATCTTCAAATTTTTTTAACCTCTCACCGGCGCCCGATGTCATGCCAATCGTGGCGACGAATATTTTAGTCCCCGGCTCGGAGCCAAGTGGCTGCACAAAAATATCTCCGTTATCTGCAATCTGGATAGACCGATATGCGCCAATCTTTATCGGTGTGAGATTCTTATCCAAAAAAAGATGCTTTGAGCCATTGATCAAGAAGCCATCATTATTGACATTTAGATCGCCTCTTCGGGTCAGTGAGGGGGCGCCAGGCCCCTTCACCATAAAATAACCATCGCCTCTCAAAGCAACATCCATATCACTACCGGTTTGAGAAAGCGTGCCGGGCTCTGACTCAAAAATATTACTATCATCTCGGACTGCCAGGGCCCTTGTTTGGAAGGTGTTCTCGGCCATCAAGAATGCTGACCCAACTGATTTAGTTCCCAAATCACGCCTGTAGCCAGGAACATTAACATTGGCCATATTTTGGGCGCGCACCGACCGATTGTCATAGATATTGTTCAGCGTATTGAAAGCTGTATAAATCAACCTATCCATAACATTCTCCTGCCCTTCCTAAAACCTTAACGATTACATCCGGATATTAATGATTGTCTGGGTCAGACCAGTTGTTGTTTCAATAGCCTTTGCAGATGCCTGGAAGTTTCGCTGAGCAGTAATCAGATTGACCAACTCTTCAGTGATATCAACGTTGGAACGCTCGAGCGAACCAGACAGAATGTTGCCAAAGCCCTCAGAACCAGCCTCTCCGACCTGCGGCGCACCAGAAACAGCTGTCTCCGTGTAAGTCGCGTTACCAATCTGTTTCAAACCGTTTTGGTTGTTGAAGTTGGCTACAACGATCTTACCAAGTGGGTTATTCTGACCATTCGTGTAGTTTGCCCGGATTGTACCAGATGAGTCGATCTCGATACCATCGAGACGTCCCGAAGTAAAACCATCCTGCTCAACCGTTAGCACCGAGAAGGGCTGCGCCAGCTGTGTAGAGGTTGAGAAATCAACATCCAATGAGATCGACAGTCCCTCACCCTGCTTTTCGTAATGCACTAAGTTTTTTGGGCTAACAAGCTTACCTGTCTTATCAAAAGTCAATTCACCCTCATCGATGTATAGAGGGAAATAACCATCAACGATATTCTCAGGAGGGTTGGTTACAACCTCGCCATCTGCGTCAACGAAAAGAGCAACCCCATCTTTGTCCGTCGCCTGAACCAGATTAAAAATCTCCGGGACAGTCCCAACGCCCAAAGGTACCTCATCAAGGCCGAGGCGGGCAGCGCCTTTAACTTTAATTGTCGAGTCTGAGCCCGTGGTGCCTGATGAAAAAGTGAAGTTATTGGAGTCGCTGCTGTAAGAGACAGTCACACCACCAATCTGCACACCTGTTACCGGATCAACAATCTGGTTTATGCGTGTCTGCAATGCTTCAGCCAATGTTGTGCCAACATAGGATGTTGCCGGCACTTCAATGATCCCGCTAATGCCGTTCACCGAGACATTAAAGATATTGTCACCAGCCTGATTTGAAAGTTTGAAAACATTAGTGAGTGGTTCATTCGCGCTAGCACCAACTGCAGTAGCCGAAGTTGCTTTGAGACCTTTACCAGAAGTAAAAAGAAAGCCGTTCTTTGAGGCTCCCACGCCAAATAAGGAATTATCACCATTACCGATGACAGTGGCATCAACATCATAAGGTTGGGCCACACGAGCGCCTGTTGTCGCACTGATCGCGTAACGGCCAACCTGAATATTAGAAGCTTTCTGATCAGTGCTAACACCATTGGCACCATTAGCTGCGATTGCCTCTCCTGTGGTGCCGCTCGAGATTGTAAAGTTCTGTAGTTCACTATTATAAGCGACATTGACACCAAATCGTTTATCGTTCGGCTGGATTTCTTCTCCTGTGGCCGTGAAGGCTGAGCCAAAGTAAACCTCACCACCCCGGATCGCCACGCGCTGTGCGTTATCAGCATTGGTCAGACCCAAATTGTTTGTGCCTGTCTGTGTGGCTGAGCCATAGGCAGAAAAAGAGTTAAAGTTACTGTCGGTACCTGACCCCAGCACTGTACGATCAACCTCAAATTTCAGACGCTGGTTGATTGAATCATAGCCAACTTTTACAGGTGGATTTTTCTCATCAACCCAATCAACAGAGCTTTTTTCACCCACGGTACTTTCAATAGCTGTATTGCTAAGCGCGGAATATGTTCCTTCCTCACCTTCCACACTTACTGAAAATACGTTCGTGGTAAGGGTAGTTGTTATCGAAACCTCGGCATTGTCATCGCGCGATATAAAGAGTTTTGTGATGGTAGCGTCGGCCGGTGCAGGGTCCACATTAGCAACCGTTGAACCCACATTCCTCCAGTTATCCGCAGTGGTTTCAGCAACCACATCACCGGCAGCGTTGACAAAGGTAAAGGAATAACCCTTTAGATCTACTCCATCTAGAGCTGTCACCAGAGCTGCCATGGGTGTTCCAGCATCACCATTCGCAAGAGCCCCAGTCGCAATGGTCAAATCATTCGAATTATCAGAACCACTGCTTAAAACTATATTCATGGTTTCTCCACCACCTAAAGTAGCTGCTGCCGGTTCAGTGACCACCAATTGTCTATGAAAATTCTGCAAACCAAGAGAAGTCAATTTAGTCGCTAAAGTAGTAGCTCCATTTAGTTCCTCCGCAGTATTGTCGATCCTCCAAGCGCTCGCAACAAATGCGCCTTTTTCAGTGGTGTTTTCTGTTGTGCTCTGAAGTTCCCTCATCACAATTTTTTGGCTCGAATATATCTCTCTTGCACCTTCATATACAGGCGATGTACCCTCAAAAAATGCTTCCATGGTTGGCTCATCATCGGTGGGGCTGGTAAGCGCAAAAATGTCCGTTGCAGTTCCAACAGTGATGTTGAAATCCTCATCAGCAACAGCAAGTCCAGAAGTACTAACGTCGATATATCCTGCATTACCTCCATCTGCAGGCGTAACCGAATTTATAACGAGGGTCCGCCCATTAAGGTCACCACGTAATCCGGTATCACCTGCAAGCATCAGGCTTCTTCCTTGCTCAAAATTAGTTGTATCAGCAACGTAGATGCGGAGCCTATTTTCGGTAGCAGCAAACTCGATCAAGTTTGTTCCATTGCCGCTAACGGCCTCTGCTTCTTTGAACACCGATAAAGCTGGACGTTTGTTGAAATATGAGTGGACCATAAAGTGCTTATCTGTAGGGTCATCGGTTCGCTCAACCTCAATCATAGTAGAATACTCATAAGGTTCAGCGATTGCCTCACCTTTTGTTTTGACGAATTGCAATCCACCAACACCAAGAGGATCATCTGAAAATTCACGGCCATACTCATTGAGTGTTTCATTGATACGAATTTGCGAATGAGCGAGAAACTGTTCCTTTGTAAAATCTGGCGATGTGCCAGAAATCGAGAAGTCGCTTCCCATAGCTTCAGTAACAAAGCTGTCTGTTCCCAAAAGCTCCACAGCAATTTTATTTGTCAAGTTCGAGACTGTTCCATCTGCACCAACACGCTGGAAATCGAATGTGATGGTGTCGTCAACATTCTGCTCAACCTGGAACTTGCGGTCATCACCATAGGCAGCGTTGATTGCGCGCTCCACCTCGGCGGCTAATTGCGTAGCGTTATAGAGGCCAGGGTTAATGTCAATGCTAACTGGCTGGTCTGAGTCATCAACATTGACCAGAAGGAAATCCTTGCCCCAGTAAACATCACTTCCAGTGTTGCCGGCTTCACGTGTTGCTTTGAATTGAAGTGGGTCGGTAACAATCTCAACAAGCTTGTCACCCTCCTCACCAAAGTCGAAACTACTCGACTCACCAGTGACCGATGCCGGCTGTGACGGCACTTTTGTCTGCAGATCGTCGAGTTTGTAAAGCGGTGAGCCCTTACCCTCAATGAAGTAGTTGTCATCAGGAATAGAAGTTGTCTGTTGACCAAATCGGTCAACGAAGATTTGATTGCCCGCATCATCAACTGCACTAACAAGATCCGGGTCAATTATAGTGTCATTAATTACCAAACGAGTATCGTATTTGTTTGTCGGGTCTTCGGCAGTTGCTGCTTGCGTCTTGATAAAATAGACCGTTGCAATTGTTGGATTACCCAAATCATCAAAGATTGTAATCGATGTTGAATTAGAAAAAGTGTTTGGGTCATTCGGATTAAACTCATACCCATCCGAGAAAGCAGATCTATCAGTTACGACGTCAGATGCCGCATTGACGTTCACACCAAGAGTTATGTTTGACGTCGCCTGAGGATCACCAGAAGTAACCGGCAATTGCAGAGGAACTGCACTGTCAAGATCCTTTGCGGTCACAGAACCGTCCGTGTTAACCGGATATGTGAGAAGAAATTGACCTGCAGAATCAACCACATAACGGTCGTTGTTTACACTTAATGATCCGTTTCGAGTGTAAACTGTTTGGCTAGCGGTCAAAGATGGCTTGAGGGCAAAGTAACCCTGACCGGATATCGCAAGATCAAGTGCGTTAAGAGACGAGGCGATGTTACCCTGGGTAAACTGCTGCTTGATACCCTTTAGGATAGTACCAGAACCAATTGATGATGAAGCATTCTGCAACGGTGAAGTCGCAAAAATATCACCAAACTCGACGCGGCTTCTCTTGAAGCCCGTAGTGCCAACGTTGGCGATATTGTTAGACGTCGCCGAAATATCAGCCGACGATCCATTCAATCCTGTCAATGCGGTATAAAATGACATCTTCTCTCTCCTGTAAGACCTTCATGGCCCCTAATCGGCCCTTCGATGTACCCTGTTTTCTTTGTTACTTTATTGCACTGCGAAATTTCGTTACGTCTGCAGCCCTGATCTCGCCATAGTCACGGACGTCTAGCATCACCCCTGTCAGAGAGTCACCCTTTGAGGCGGCAAGCACCTCTGCAAATACGGATGGTGTCAATGCCTCCTTGCCACTGCCAAAGTCGGCGTAGGCCTCAATGCGAACGGCCTGACCACTGTTAGCCATTTCCTCAGGCATATCTTCCCAAGAAAAACCAACGAGACCGGCAGGCTGCGCACCTAGATCAATTGAATGCATAATCTGACCGTTGTCATCAGTGAACACCAGACTTGTAGAGGTCGATGACCGAGGTAACTCAAGCATGCCGTGGATTTCACCCCTGTCATCAGGGCGTGCATAATTGCCAGGCACCATAACAGAGTTTCCAAGCATGTTTGACGCCGTTGCGATACGGAACTCAGACAGTTGGTCGGCGATTCCCTTAAGGGTTTGGCTCATCTCCGTGATACCTGTTACCTGAGAGAATTGTGCCATCTGCTCCACCATTGCCGTATTGTCCATAGGGGCAAACGGATCCTGGTTCTGCAGCTGAGTTGTCATGAGCTTCAAAAAATCAGACTGACCGAGTGAGTCAGCGTTCTTCTTCTGAGCCGCCTCCTCCTGATTTACACCTAATTTCTTTAGAATGCTGTCAAGTTGCGTTTGGCTTGCTGGGTCTATCGTACTCATTCATGCTCTCCGTTGGCTTATTTGCCCATATTGATGGTGCGCATCATCAGGGCGCGTAGGGTGGTAACCACCTCGACATTATTTTGATACTGACGATTGGTTTCCGTCATTTCGATGAACTCTTCTTCAATATTCACTGCGGCTTGATAAACGAACCCACTCTCATCCGCGATTGGATGATTAGGCATGTAGACACGCTCAGGTTTTCTATCTGTGGTTGTTATGCCCTCAATTGAAGTTGTTGATATCCCTGACTCTTTTACCGTGTCTGCATATTGTGTTACAAATACAGGCTTCATCGCCCGGTATGCTGTCTCTTCTGAGGCCGCAACGTTGCCAGCATTGGCAAGGTTGCTGGCGATCGTATTCAGGCGCACAAGTTGGGCGGCCATCGATCTGCCGGCAATGTCAAAAACATTTCTAATTTCAGCCATGATGCCCCCTATTCACCCCGGATTGCCGACAACAAGCCGTTGATACGGTTGTTGAGGAAGGTGAGCGAAGTCTGGTATCGAATGACGTTTTCGGAAAATTCCATCTGCTCTACATTCATCTCGACAGTGTTACCATCGCGCGAGGCACTGAGTGGCTGACGATAGAGCATTTCCTTGCCGCTGCCCTTGGCGAGAACAGGAAAATGCTTCTCATTAGTCGTACGCAGCGGTCCATCGCGCTGGACCTTGCGCATTTCTGCGTCAAAATCGATATCACGCGCCTTAAAATGCGGCGTCGCGGCATTGGCTATGTTAGAGGCGAGGACCTTATTTCGCTTTGAGCGCAAGGACAGCGCTGTCGAGTGGAGATCCAGATATTCACTGATTCCCTTCATTGCTTGTCCTTTCTTCCAATTTTCTAATGCTTACCTGTTGGTTTCATTTGTACTTTTGGCCGTCACGTGACAGTCTCAAATAAACGTTTTTTACTGTCTCGCGGACCTGCCGTTGGTCCGGAATTTGCAAGTAGGATGCCAAACACAACTACGAGGAAAAAAAAATGGCTTCGGCGACAATCTCCAATAGTGGCGGTCCGGGCTCGACCATCCAGTTGGCACCAGAGACAATAAGAGTACGTGACGCTGTGATTGCACGCTGTGAAAAACAGACACTTGAGCAGATGAATGAGTTCGTTAAATCGCTGCTGGCAAATGAGACTGACGAACTAAAACGGCTTGGAGTTCTGGCCGCGCGCGTCTTTATTTTACGTCAACGCATTCAAAGCCTTGGTGCAGAAGGCCAAATCATTGATGCTAAGGATCTACTAGATGAAACCCTTGTCTCAGATACGGCAACTACCGCTGCCGAGGCACCACCAGAAGAGCTGGCGGAGAGTGGCTGGACCCGACTGCGCATATTGAAAGAATGCAAGGTCGGCGATGTTCGCTTCTTTAAAGGGGCAATTGTTGATGTCCGCGCTAATGAAGCCGAGGCATTGATCCAGAGTGGTAATGCAGAACTCCAGCAGGCGGGCGATGCTGACGCAACCGCACCCACCGCAAAGAACGATGTTGTCGCGCCCCCCGAAAAAGCGACCCCTGAAGAAACGCCAGCTGCAGAGGATGCAGCAATAACAAAAACACTGGAAGCCAGCTCGACTGTAAAGGCGAGCCAGGCAGAGGCCGACCCCAAACCTTCCGGTGAGCCAGTGCCAGACACGCCCCCAGCCAATGCCGCTCTCTCAATTGATATGGACACCCCATTTGAGGATAAATCCACCCCCGGCCTAAGCGATGAAGAACGTGCCGATGAAGCCATGGAGGCGATCTTCGCAGCTGCTGACAAGCAGGAAGCAGAAATCGCCGAGGCTGCTGCGAAGGCTGCTGCTGAAGCTGAGGCTGCCGCGAAGGCTGCTGCTGATGCTGAAGCTGCTGCGCGTGGTATCATTGATGACACCATAGAACCAGAAATAGACGCCGCGCCCGCAGCAGAAGATGCCGCGCCCTCAGAATCACCCGAGGTCACAAGTGGCGAGACAGGAGTAGCGGCGAACGATGAGCAGCCTAAACTAGATGCAACTGAAATCGGCGTCGACTCAACCGATCTGGAAGAACTTGCCGCCTTTGCCGGTCTCACTGGCGATCCCATCACGCCCAAGGGTGGTGATGACGAGGCAAAATGAGGACCCTGGTCCGCACTAGGTTCTACCTTGCCGCAGGTATCCTGTTGCTGTCAGCCTGCGACGAGTTTAACCGTTTCAAACAGGAAAAATATGAATGTGCATGGAATCCTGCAGGGATTCTGGAGATTGAATTGCGCTCAACTAAGGTTGATGCCGATGCGAATATTGTGACAGTTGAAGGAAATCAGATTGGCAAACTTGTTTTCAGCGATGACCGAGAGCTGATAATTGAAGCGCCGGAGCTTATTATCCGAATTGACCGGGATAAGTCACTCATCAAGGCCACAAGAGTTACCCGATATTACGAAATGCGGTGCAGGAAGACTGAGTTTAAAATGTAATTGGGAGCGCTAGACGCTAGGATTTGCGTTTCTTGCCATGAAACGTAACAAGTGCCTCCGCCTCTTCGATGGGCAACCCCGTCTTTTCGGCGATTTCTGCCTTTGAGGCGCCACTGCGTGCCATTTCGATAGCGCGGCTGGTTCCAACCTCACCCCTGACCTCATCACTCAAATGCCCCATTTCACGGCGCATTGTTTCAATGCTAACTGTGTTCTCAGCGGTTGCAATGCGCACCTGATCTGCCATATCAGCCACGCGGAACAAAACGCCAGAGTTATGGTCGGCCTGTTTTTCAAGATTATTGAGATAGTTCTCGAGCGCCTCGATCTGCTTTAGCAATGCGCTGTATTTTAAAAGTAGCGCAACAAAGGATGCGCCAACACCTATTAGGGTCAGGATAAGAATGATACCAGTGGGGCTAGCTAATTCAGACATCTCAGGTTGCTACCATAACAATAACCTACGAAAGACTAACACATTGTAGATGCCGCTAATAGCGTTGGTGTCATCAAACACCGTTGGCTTTTCCTCATCCTTCAGGATGTTGTCTCCATCGCACGCCGCATGTACGCCTCAAAATCCTCAGACCAGGAAAGGCGCGCCCGGGTTTTGGTTTCAAGTGTATTTATCGATTCGAGGAGATTTATGAGACGCTGCTGATCATCGGTTGACAGACCATCGTCGTGCAAACTTAACTCTACCACTGGCCAATCCTCGGCCAGGAGCTTCTCGATTGCCTTGGTGGCGGCCAGAAAGGCCGGCCCATCTCCGACAAGCAGTTTTGCACCCTCAATCTGATCATTGAGAGCGTCCAAAAAACCTTTAAGGTTTTTTTCACCATTCACTTTTCAAACAGTCTCTCGTCTCAGGTTTTCAAATCTCTGTATGCATCCATCAGGGCATCAGAAATCAAATCCACATCGACCGGATATTTGCCCTGTGCAATCGCATTCTTGATCCGGCTGACAGCTTCACTATCAATTGGTGGATTGGCCGAAAGCTGGGAAACGAGTTGCGGCGATGCTGCCTCACTGACCTTGACGGTGTCACGGCCCGCGGGCGCTACTTTTGCAGATTCAGGTGTGCTGGAGCCGCCCTTGCTATCAAGATCACGGCCTTTCTGCACTTCAACCCGATTGACTATATTGTTAATGGAATTAACCATCGGTTTAGCCTCCTCAGATTAACTAACGACACACTATGGTGATATTTTAGCGTTGGTAGAGATTATTTTTTTATTTTTTATCTGACCTACAATGACAATCCCGCTCTTAACATTTTGGACTTTGATCCATTCACCAAATTGGCCATTTTCAAGTGCTATTCCTAACATATCCACGCTGATACCGCCAGCCTGATTCTGGATCACCACCTCATCATCCTCTTCAACCAACCATTTTGGCTTCAGATGTCGTGCTTGAATTGGCTTTCTGGCTGTCACGCTGGTTTTCAGCTTCCTGCCAATGATATCCACAGGGTCAAAAAAGACGCCGCTTGCAGCATTTACCGGCACCACAATTGTGATGATATCACGCGGCATGATCACGTCATCGCGTGACATGCTGCGTCCAAGTGCAAGAATATTCATCATCTCAACCTGACCCCGGCGTTTTGCAGCTTTTGCCGGTGCATTTGCAATCGTTTTTGCCCTCACTGTATACCCTATGGTCCCGGCGCTACCATCTGTCAATTTCTTTGGCATGGCTTTTGCTTTTTGCGCTGTCTTCAGATTGGTCCGCACCATCACTGCCCAACCGCCTTCATCACCACAAGACACTCTGACAGTTTTCCAAGAACCAAACATCTGCTCAACACTTAAGCCTGTCTGACAGCCCAGAAATTTGCGTGATTTGCTCAACCGTGGCGATACCGGCAGCCCCTTTGCCGACATGGTCTCAACAATCAGCTTGTTGATATCAGCGCCAAGAATTGGTGTCTGTGATGACGCTGACGTCTGTTCAATGCCAGCAAGGACAAAGAGAAAGACAATCAGTCCGAGCCTTTGCTTAGCCACCAATAAAGTAGATCTGATCACTGCGACCACCTCCCGATGACGAGCCTTTCCCGGATGATTTCCCCAATACAAGATCGCGGATTTCGTTCAAGGAAGGCAGGTGCAGAACTTTGTCAGCAAAAAGAAAATTAGCATTTCCCCGTACAAAGGCATGCTTGTTCACCTTGACAATAGCCATCTTGACAACAGACAGATCGAGCCCACTGTCACCATAGTAATTAGTGATGATATGGCTCAATGTCTCAGCCTCGGCAACCTTGTGCTTTACCGAATGATTGGCATTCTCGATGAACGGGTGGTCACTGTTGACGCCATCTACCGTCTCACCAGCAAATGTCGGATATTCCAGAACAACGATGGGCGCCGATTGCGCGACTGCCGCCTGTGCTAAAAACAGGCCGACGCCTGCAGCCGCAAGGATATAGAGGGCTTGTTTCATTACTTCAGCTCCATAAATTCTATCACCTGCCCGGCCAGACCCGCAGCTTCGCGTTGGCTATTTAACGGGGTCAAAGTTGAGGTCATTGGGCCAGCAGCACTCACCCGCAGAATTTGCCAAGGTGTATCGGTACCACTGGCAACGGCTAATGAGTTTACCCCTACACCATGATGTGTGCCAAGGGGTGTAGTCAATTTACCATCCGCAAAATTGAGCGTAGATTTCAGCGGGCGGCAGAGCAATTTTGCAGCGAAATCAGAAATATAATCAGAGAGCGGTTCGCGCATGTCAGACAGAATGGCATGCCGTTTTGGCCGGCTAATGACGTCGAGTGATCGGATAAGACTATTCTGCTCAATATCAATAATTTTAGTCAGTTGATGTTCCAGCAACTGCTCATAACCCTCGCCAGCAAGCAGGCGTAACGTGAGCTGCATGGTCATCCGATAGTTCGAAACGCCAAAACCCCGTGATACCTCGCCAAAAAGATTGATCTGTGGAAGGATGGCATAATTCCCCTGGCTAACCCGAACCCGGCCTGAGGTAAGGGCGGTATAGTCAAAAGCGTCATTGCTGCGTGCGAGTGCGGCAGGATCCAGCCTTGTGCCCGTAGCTGATTGCACCTTCAGCGATGGCTGATCATCAAGTAGTATGACAACGTCGCGGATCGCGATATCGGCAAATTGACGAGCCCATGCTGGCGCTGTTGCAGCGACCCTGATTGTGGGCGCATAAATTGTGACATTGCTGTGGCTACGAGCATTGCATTGCGCGTTGGGCAAATCGCCAACCGCAGCTTCGACAGTCACCGCGTAATGCTCTTCCTCGACAACCTCATTGACAATTCGATAGTCGAGGATGCGGCTGGCTGGCCGCACAACGAAATGATCATCAATTGCTGTGTCGGTGGTTATAATGGAAAACCCGTTGATTTCTGCACCACCCCGAAGCGCCGCCGTATACAGCGCGTCTTCCAGCGCCATTATTCGAGCTTCTTGTTCCGCGTCCTGATGCATGATTACAGCCCGCCCAGTCGTCTGAACGAATTCAAACCCACTAGCGGACGCCTGTATTCCACCAAGCAGAAAGAACGTTAGTCCAAGAACAGCGCGCAGGGCCCGCGAGGCCAGAATGGATCGGGCGCTGATTTTCAAGTGATTGAGGGCAAGCTTTGCCATAATCTTTCCGTCTAACCAACCTGGGTGCGAGCTGTGCTCATTAAATGGCTAATCATTTCACGATCAATTTCCAGGACGATTTCATAAGTGTCGGATCCAGTCGGGTTAATGCGAACAGTACGCGCTCCACGGATGGTGCCGGAAACAACACCGCGGAACGTATCATTCTGTACCATCAGGTCAATTACGGTTGTCGAACTATCTACCTTCAGGCCATGAATTTGCTCAGCAAGATCCCGCATCGCTGCCATACGAGCAGACCGGATCGCCATCAGCCGCTTCTGCGAGTCTGTTTTACCAGGCTGCGATGACACAACGGCATAACCCACAGCGGTCAATGTTGGCACTTCTTCTGCTGTAGCATCAAAAACTTCCTTTATCGAAGCAAGTGATTGGGCTTGTGTACTGTCCATCGTCGGCGCTTGGTCCATTACCGGCGCTTGTGGTGTGACTGTTGCCATACCAAAATGGCTAGGTGTGTGGCAACCAGCAAGAGCAAGCATGGCACAGGCAGCAAAAGTAAGCTTTGCCGGGCTTTTTTGGGCGGCTGAGATGCGCTTTGCATCTGCAGCAGTCGCAGAGGTGAATGTCATGGCGCGTCCTTTTTCTAACAAATCATGAGGCGGTTTAACTTCTGACAGACCAATGCATTAATCATGCCAAGCCCCGGTCATTCGGAAAAATCTAATGGGAAAGACAGGCTAACTACTCAGAAATCGATGATTGGCACGCATCTTGCCTTGTCTACTCATGTGCGCCGTGTCCGTAAGTTCCCACTGCGCAAATTTTTTTAGTGTAGCAAGTTGTGTGCAAATTCGATGGAATCGGAATTAAAAATGAAATTTCAGATGGTTAATAAATTTCAACCCCCTAGAATTCCGGCAGCATTTACCTGCTGGAATTTTGACGCCATTAGTACAGGAGTCCTGTCATGGAAATGACACTCGCCCGTCTAGGATTGAACAATCCAAAAGCCATACTTACCAGTTCGGTAATGCCGCTTGGCATTTTGGCGCTGGTCGCAATGATGGTGCTGCCGCTTCCAGTGTTCCTGCTTGATACGTTTTTTATCTCGAATATTTTGGTATCACTGCTGATCTTGATGGTTGCTATGCATACTGACAGGCCGCTTGATTTCTCCAGCTTTCCCAGCCTGCTGTTGATTGCAACAATTTTGCGGCTCGGCCTGAACGTTGCCTCAACAAGAATTGTCTTGAGCGAGGGTCATACCGGCCCCGATGCTGCTGGCCAGGTGATTGAAGCATTCGGTGAATTTGTCATTTCCGGTAACTATGCTGTCGGTATTTTTGTCTTTATCATCCTGATCATTATCAATCTGATTGTGATTACCAAAGGTGCTGGCCGCGTCTCTGAGGTATCGGCCCGCTTTACTTTGGATGCTATGCCTGGAAAGCAGATGGCCATTGATGCCGATCTGAACGCCGGTGTTCTTACTAATGAAGAAGCCAAGAGCAGGCGCGAAGAAATTTCACAGGAAGCAGATTTTTATGGCGCTATGGATGGTGCCTCTAAATTCGTCAAGGGTGACGCTATTGCCTCAATCCTGATCCTGATTATCAATATTGTCGGCGGCTTGACCATTGGCCTGACTCAGCATGACCTTCCCGTCGGCCTTGCCGCCGAAACCTATGTGCTACTTTCAATTGGTGATGGTCTCGTTGCCCAGATCCCGTCGTTACTGTTGGCGATCTCAACTGCCATCATAGTAACTCGTGTTTCCGCTACGCATAATATGGCAGAAAATATAGGCAAGCAGGTCAGCCTGTCCCGCGCCTGGATCCCCGTTGCTGGCGTTCTCACACTGATCGGATTCGTTCCGGGCATGCCAAATTTGCTGTTTCTGATTGCCGCCGCAATTGCTGCGGGGATCGGCTATTGGTCGCACATACGCGAAAAACTCTCCCATGGTGCTGAGAACGAGATGCAAACAGCCGAGATTGAGGAGGAAAAATCCCCCGACATGATCGAACTGGATGATATTGCCGACAACTCGCCAATTTCAATCCAGCTTGGCTACGGCCTTGTTGAAATGGTTGAGGAGGAAACCGGCGGACCGTTGACAAACCGAATCACCGGGATTCGCCGGCAAGTTTCAAAGGCACTTGGCTTTGTCGTGCCACCGATTCGGATTCGCGATGACATGACCCTTGATGCCAACACCTATCGCATACGTGTTGGCCAGACAATCGTTGGTGAGGACAGGATCTATCCTGACCGAAAACTCGCTATACCGGGTGATAACACGACCATCAAGATTGAAGGCATCGAGGTCAAGGACCCCTCCTTCGGTATGGATGCCATATGGATTGGTGCCCATCAGCAGGCCGAGGCTGAGGCCAAGGGCTATGTGGTGGTGCTGCCGGAGTCGGTCATGGCCACTCATCTCTCACAGATGCTGCATAAATATGCCAGTCAGCTGATTGGTCAGGATGATGTTCAAGGACTACTAGACAATCTGGCGCAAGCCGCGCCAAATCTGGTTGAGTCAGTTGTGCCAAAGCTGGTGCCATTGCACACACTTACCGGTATTTTGCGCCTACTGCTTGAGGAGCGCATTCCGATCAGCGATTTGCGCCGCATCCTCGAGACACTGCCTGGCCTTGCGTCTCGAAATCTTGGAATGGCCGAGACCGCTGAAGCTCTGCGGCCGGCGCTTGCTGGTCTACTGATCCAGCAGGTGGCCCCGCTCAATCAAGCACTACCGGTAATGACACTTGAGTCTGATCTGGAACATATGCTGATCTCTATGGCACGCCAGAGCGGCGAGGAAGGCCTTGTCATCGACAATTCGCTGGCCGAACAGCTGCTACGCAAAATCGTGCAGACAAATGAGGAGCTGAGTGCCGATGGAAAACAGTCGGTCATGGTCGTATCACCTGCAATCCGGCGCGTATTTTCGCATTTCATCAGACAGCATGTCGACGATCAAATCGTGCTGGCATTCACCGAATTACCAGAAACCAGAAAGATTGAAGTTGTTGCAACAATCAGCAATGCGGAACAGCCAGCCTGAACCGGGTCGCGGATTACCTGAGAAATTTTTATAGGGAAGGACAGATAGTATGACCACCATCAGAGTTTCAGCGTTAGACACAGCGCAAGCCATGGACGAGATAGCGGCAAAACTTGGTGCTGACGCGATGATCATCGACACATTCAAACGCGATGGGAAGATCGAGATGATCGCGACTGACAATGCCGAGGAGCATTTCAAATCAGAGTCGCAAATGACATCGGGCTATGGTTCGGCAAAGGTGCTGCCCTATGAAGCACGGAAACAGGACATTCATCCGAGCGCCGCTGAGGTAATGGCCGAGATGCAGCATGCGGACGAGGAACACTTGCCGAGTTTCAACGAGATTTTTGATCAGAAAATGGTTAACACCGCAACATTTTCCGAGGACGGAAGGACAACAACTGCTAGATCCAGCTACCCTGGCACTTCAGCTGAAAAGGAGGCGCTTAAGCGTGCGCTTGAGGACATCAAGGCGATGTTGAACGGTATGATGATCACCCAGCCAAGCGGCTTGAAGGAACAGTTCGGCCACACGGCGGCTGTGAAGTTGCGGCAATCCGGTTTTAGCGAGAAAATTATTGCCGAATTGCAGATGCAATTCGACGGTGTGGACAATGAAACGGCTAGGGACGCATTCATAAATGCGATTGCGCAGAAACTGGTTCGGACCGATACCACCGACCTGCTTGAACGGCGGCTGATCTGTGTAGTTGGCAGCTCTGGATCTGGCAAAACCACACTCGCCAGCAAGATTGCCGCCTATTGCAAGGAACATGCGATCATAGACCGCATCATGCTTGGTGCCGCCACCGGCAGGGGAGTTAATGCCAGTGACGAGATCAAGGATTTCGCCCGGCTGATGAATATGAAATCGATCAATTTCAGCGTTGATGAGTTGGCCGTGCGCATGCGAGAGACCAGCAACCGGATGATTGTCGACATTTCAGCAGCACCAGAACAGGCTGTCGACGCCATCACCGCCTGCTGCCGGGATCTTGGCGCGAAAAAGGTTGCCGTTGTTCAGGCCTTGCCAGGGGGAAGCAGCGCAACCATGATTTCCCATCAATGTGCGCATTATTTTAGCCTCAATCCAATGATTGCGCTGACCAAGCTAGATGAATGCGAAGCCATGCCAGCCGAGTTGTCAGCATTGGCAATGGATGGTTCAGGCATTGGTCTCTTAACAGGCACCAAATCGATTGTTGGTGGAATTGCAATTGCGACAAGTCAAATCTTGACGCAGTATCTTAGAGAAAACGCATAACGCAGAATGTGAGACATGGTGATGACAACTTCGATCGTTGTAGCAAGTGGCAAGGGCGGTGTTGGCAAGACTAGCATCGCGGTCAATCTCGGGCTGACGCTCTCGCGCATTGGACGACGCGTGGCGCTGCTTGACGCTGATTTTGGGATGGCCAATGCCCATATCCTGCTCGGAGTGAACCCTGAGCATTACATCATTGACGCAATGAAAGGTAAGGTCAGCATCGCCGAAGCGATGTGTGAGGCGCCGTTGGGGCTGAAATTCGTCTCTGGTGGTAGCGGCCTTCTTGAAATGCTCAATCTTGATGAAAAGACCCGTTACCAGTCAATCCGGATGATGGATGAGCTCAGCTCGCAGACAGATTTGCTGGTGGCAGACGCGCCGGCTGGCGCTTCCGACAGCTCGATTGCCTTTGTGACCGCGGCTGACCGAGTGGTGGTTGTGCTAGTTGGCGAACCAACAAGCTTTCTTGATGCCTATGCGCTTATCAAGGCGGCTAATATTGAGAGTAAGGTTCGCAATTTCTGCGTCATCGTAAATATGGCACGCAATGACACTGAGGCCAAAAACCATTTCAATAAATTCAATGATATCGTTTCACGTTTCCTTGATGTGCATCTGAACTATGTCGGCAATGTCCCCTATTCCCAGCGAATGAAGCAATCCGTGGTCAAACGTAAGCCTATAGGGCTTGGTGATCAGGAATGGGCAGAGAATCGCAAATTCAAGTCAATTTCGAAGGCAATCATGGACTCGCCGGCGAACGAACAGGCGGGAGTCCGGTTCTTTTCTAACAGCGCCGTTCTGGCAGAATCGGAGCCTGCATAGTGAGAAACCAGTATCTTGACCAGAAACCCGATGTCGAGGAGCTGATCACCAGCCATATGGAACTGGTGCGCCAGATTGCCTGGCATATGCATGGCCGCGTACACGCCTCAACCGAAATTGATGATCTGGTGCAGATAGGTTATTACGGACTGGTGCTAGCAGCTCAGAATTACACAGTGCAGGAAGGGGCAACTTTTGCCAGTTATGCCAGCCTGCGCATCCGCGGCAGCATCGTGGATCATCTGCGAAAAAACTCTAATCTGTGCCGCACCACAATTCAGATGCAGCAGCAAGCCAATCGTGCCGAGCGTGAGCTGCAGACACAGCTTGGCCGTTCTCCCTCCAAAGAGGAAATCGCCAAGAAAATTGGCATTACCGAAGACGAGATGATGGGCTGGGAACAGGCATTTCAAGCAAACATCCATCAATCACTTGACAGCGTCTATGATGATTTTTCCATATGGTTTGTCTCGCCAGAGAATACGCCTGAGGAAAATATCAGTGACAGCCAGTTGCGCGATGTGCTCAAAAGAGCCCTCAAGACACTGCCACAACGCGAAGCGTTGGTTATCCAGCTCTATTATGTCGAGGAGCTAAACGTTTATGAAATTGCCGAAGTGCTGGAAGTCACAACCGGGCGCGTCTCGCAGATCAAGAAGGCGGCCATTGGGAAGTTGCGCAGTTTCATGCAGCAGGTTGATGGGGACGAGTTGACCGAATGACCGATAATTGGCAACAAACCAACGAAATCAGTATGGCGGTCCAGAGTGCGGAAATGCGTGTTCCAAGCCTTGTTGGCGGGCGACATCTCCTCCTATCTTGCCGCTTGGTGAATATCGCCCGCGGCAACTGCAGGCTGGAAGTACACCCAACGCGTGATGATGAGGCAGGTGAGAATATACTGCATATTCCGGTAGACCGGCCTGTTATGCGGGGCGTTCTGCATGTTGCACCGGACTTGTTTGCCAAGATGAGCACAGATGTCATGCGTAGCGGCAGCCGCCCAGTCAATATCGTGGTGACGCTTGCCGATGTGCTGGCCGTCAACATTGCCGGCGATTTGCTTATTGATGAAGAAACCAGCATAAAGATTGCTGATGCCAGCTTTGTCTTTTCAATGAAATAAGGGTTGGGAATGGCTCAGCCAATTAGCCGTTTAGACATATCCACCGCCGCTTGCAGCAGGCGTGATGACGCGGAATAAGCCTGTTGGGCCTGCATCATCTTCGTCAACTCATCTGTCATGTTGATGTTTGACATTTCTAAATTGCCGCTTTGAATGTCGCCAAAATTTTCAGACCCTGCTGTACCGAAAGTAGGCAGGCCTGATTTTTCAGTGGTGACGAACTGACCGCTACCGATCGATTTTAAACCAGCAACATTGCTGAATCTGACCAGTGCAATCGTCCCAATTTCAACAATTTCCGAGGGAGCAGCACTCTTGTTGGCCACTTCAGTGCCATAAACCGCTTCGATGACGCCACCTTGGGATATATTTACTGCCGTTAACAATTGTCTTTGGCCGTCGAGATTAAACCTTTGTATGGGAATGAAGATTGGCTGGCCCTCTGAATCGATCAAAGAGCGTCCATCCCATGCCACTACGCGTCCATCGTCCTCCAGCCGCATAGATCCATCTCGGGTAAAAACAACTGGATTTGCATCATCTGGGTTGGTTGTCACAAACATACCAAGCCCAGATACAGCCAGATCAAGTTCATTTGCGGTAGGCTTAAGGGCACCCTGCGAATGCTGGCGACGTGGACCATCTGTGCGCGCGCCCTGTCCAAGGTCAATCCCAGGAAGTGAACCCAAGCCCACACCATAGGTATCATAAAAATCTGCACGGCTTTTCTTGAAGCCGTTCGAGCCCGCATTTGCGATATTATGCGATACGACAGATAGATTGTGGGATGCAGCCTCGAGGCCATTGCGGATCGTTGGTATCATGATGGTCCTTCCTTTACTTAAACCGTTTCTTCCAATTTTCATGCCAAAACAGCCCAGACGCAGTAATTTTGATAAAAATTCGAAAATCCTTCATGGACCTGACGACGCAAACCGTCGCCAGATTGGCAAAGCAGTTGCAAAATCTGCAAAATAAGGCATTCTATTGCTACTAATTTAAAGTTCTATAATTCACTGCAAATAGGGCATGCAATGAGTAGCAATCCGCCTAATGCGCTTGTTCCAGCTAACAAGAACTCTCCACCGATGGTGCGCGAAGAGTCAGCGCCTGGTGGTTTTCGTCTGGCTGCAGAGGATGTTAGATTTGCCAGCCGAGAAGAAGTGAAAAACCGGTTGCCAGATATTCTTGGCAAAGCGCTTGCGCTGATATGGATTGATCGCGAGTTTCATAACACCTTTGCCCGCGATCCACAGGGAACGCTGGAGTCTCAGGGCATTTTCCTGCCTGACAACATGATGATCGAATTTCAGAAACCTAATAGCGATAGGCCGCGTATCGTTGTCTATGAAACTCGGCCGAATTCCAAATTCAAGCTGCGTGTTTTCTATCTTCAGCTTGTGATGATGGCCGGCCGGTAACATGTGCGGAACGAGGATGCACGCCATCCTGATTGTGGCAGTAGCGCTATTTTTTTCACTGCTCACCGGCACACCGGTCAACGCACAAACCAATGATAGCGATGCGATCTTTATTGAAGCAGTAACTGCGGTAAAAAATAAGAATTATGGACATGCGGTAAAGCTGTTTTCTAGCCAGGCCAAAGACAACCAGCATGATGCACAATATAATCTAGCCGTGCTTTTAAAAGCTGGTAAAGGTGCACCGCAGGATTTTCTAAAAGCCCTTACCTGGGCATGGGCAGCACATCTTGGCGGAATCGAGGCAGCCGCGGATCTTTCGGAAGAACTACTTGATCTCATTCCCGAAAAATCTATCGAAGCAGCAAGAGCGGCCGTTGCCGAGCGTTTGCGTGCGCGAATCGATGACGGTGAAAAGCCAGCCGTGATGCAATTTGCCCGCTTCCATGCCGAGCTCAATGAAGAGGCTGACTACGAACGGGCCTACATCTGGTACTCGATTGCCGCAGCCATTGGGCTTGATGGAGCATTCAAAGCTCGTGACGATACACGGGGTGATATCGACGAGGAAAAAATTGTGGAGCTTCAGGTCGAAGCTGGCACGATTTTTGAAACTCTTACATTTAACTAGTGACGGGAAGAGCGCCCTCACTTAAACGCGCCTGATGGCTTGGAGAAAAAAATGCAGGTGAAAGTTCATTGGATTATTGACGGCGTTGCCGAAATGGATGCTGAGACCATTGAAAATGCTGAGAAAAATGTTGAGACAATTTTGGGCAAGCTGGTTTCGGACAATCCGCAGCTAGTGGAAACACTTGGTGCACGAGCGATTCAAGGCAAGGCCTATTTGCCTGGCTCAGAAGAAGATAAAGATATCGAAAACAGCTAGAGAATCAGCGAAAATCACACTGATACTGTTTGTCTCGAACCTTATTGCTGGCAGCGTTTTTGCCGCTGCACAAACCTATGTTCCCAAAATTGCGTTAGACAAAAAGGATCTGGAGGCCTTTCGCCTGAGAAAGGGTAGGCCATCGGACAAAATCGCTGAATGCCGCTATTTGCGCTAAGCCAGAGCAAGGACGTGTTCATGACCCTCGAAGTGCCGAGCACCGACTGCATGCGCGAATTCCAATGCGAACGTGAGAAGAAGTAGCCACTTGCAAGGAGGCAACGCCTACCGGGTACGGCAGTCAATACCGTTGAAATCTCCAAGACTGTCGAGGTCATCGACATATTCAAAGCCCGCTTCGGCAAGGCGTGGGCGCATATCATAAAGATCAAGTCCAAGCTCGCCATTTGCGAGTTTGCGGCGTTTGCCCTCTTCGTCATCAATCCGCTGCTGCGCTGCCGCCATCACCTGACCTGCCTGTTTGCGCGCAACAATTGTCACCCCATCATCATCGGCGCAGACCACATCACCAGGAAAAACAAGCTGCCCGGCACAGACCACCGGCACATTTACCGCGCCAAGCGTATTCTTTACCGTGCCCTTTGACGAGATGGCGCGGGACCAGACAGGGAATGCCATCTGTTGAAGATGAGCAATATCACGAACGCCTGCGTCAATCACCAAACCCTTCACACCCCGTGCCTGTGCCGAGGTAGCGAGCAGATCACCAAAGAACCCGTCGGTATTATCCGTAGTCAGCGCAACAACAAGAATATCCCCCGGCTGACATAGTTCAATCGCCACATGTACCATCCAGTTGTCGCCGGGCTGTGCCAGAATGGTCACCGCCGTGCCCCCAATCTGGGTACCAGGATAAATTGGGCGCATATAAGGTTTCATGAGCCCAATGCGCCCCTGCGCCTCATGCACGCTCGAGGCGCCAACCTCACCAAGCTGCGCCGCCAGAGTGGCCGAAGCCCGCTCAATATGTCTTACGGCTACTGTTTTCATGCCGCTCTCCTCAAGAAATGAAGCCTGCGCCAAGCCTAAATGATCAGCAAACAGGGGCAAGTGAGAAATTTAATGTGCTTAGATTACCAAAACCACGAAAGGCCACGCCTGGCATCAGTCGAAACGGCTTAGGATCTGATCCAGCGGTTTTTTCACCTTTGCCACAGCCGGAATACGAGCGTCTGCCGCCGGGTGGCCAACGGCAAGGATCATCAGCGGTTTGTTGGATTTTGGTCGGCTGCAGATATCGGTGAGAAAGTGCATTGGACACGGCGTGTGTGTTAGACAGGTAAGGCCGGCCAGATGCAGTGCCGAGATCAGAAAGCCAGATGCGATACCAACACTTTCCGGCACATAGTAGTTCTTGTAACGGGTGCCGTCATCGAATTGTCCATAGCGCTCGGCAAAAATGACGATCAGCCAAGGGGCGTCAACCAGATGCGGCTTGTCAGGGCCGGTGCCAATTGGTTCAAGCGCCCTGATCCATTCGTCCGCACTTTCACGGCTGTAGAATTTGCGTTCCTCTGCTTCTGCAGCCTTGCGAATATCAGCCTTCATCTGCAGGTTGCCAATCAACGCAAAATGCCAAGGCTGATGGTTCGCTCCGCTCGGGGCCAGACCGGCCGTCTGGATGCAATCCTCAATGATGCTGCGCGGCACAGGCCGGGGATCAAAATCACGCACGGAGTGGCGTTGCCGCATAACAGCCAGATGCGCACTGGCAGCAGCGATCATTTCGGTGTCACTACGCTGCATGCGGTCAGGAAGTGGTTTGGGGTCGTAGGACAGGGTCTCACGGGCAAACATCATCACTCCTTTTTCTTTTTAATTTGTGCCTACTGGACATTCTGACGCGCTTTTGTCACCGCATCAACTCTGCTACTTTTGCGCTCAATGTTCGAAAGCCGTATAAAGCCGTCTACCTTTATCCTGAAACAGAAGAGTTCTTAACAATGTTCAACCCTGCGATTGCCACCCTGACCGCTCCCCCCGTCTCTGTCGTTCAGGATTGGCGTGCCTCTTACAATGGCGACAGAGGAGTGTTGATCGACATGAGTCAGGCTGTTCCAGGCTATGCGGCACATCCCGATATGCTGGCAGCGCTGGCCGAGGCGGCAGCAACGCCTGACGCGTCACGCTATGGCCGCGTTGAGGGCGATAACGGGCTGCGCACCGCCTATGCAGCACATTTGAATGAGATTTATGACAGCGCAGTCGAGATGAGCGAAATCCATATTACTGCTGGCTGCAATCAAGCATTTGTCGCCGCAGCGCTGGCGGTGGCTGGCCGCGGTGATGAAATCCTTATGACACGCCCCTGCTATTTCAACCATGAATCTGCGCTTGGTATGCTAGGGATCAATATTTCCCATGTCGATTGTCATATGGAAAACGGAATGCGTCCGCTGGTAGCAGATATTGATGCTGCCATCGGTCCCAAGACACGGGCGCTAGCCATCGTCTCACCAAACAATCCCTGTGGAACAATTTATCCAGCCGATTTACTCGATGGGATTTTTAATCTGTGCTGTCAGCGGGGCATCTGGCTCATTCTGGACGAAACCTATCGTGACTTTCTGCCTTTGGATATGAGCCAGCCACATCGGCTGCTGGGCCATGATGGATGGCAGGATACGCTTATCCAGCTCTATAGTTTTTCAAAATCCTACTGTATGCCCGGCCACCGGCTTGGCGCGGTAACCGGCGGGATGGCTTTGATTGCTGAAATGGCCAAAATCATTGACAATATTCAGATCTGCGCGCCGCGCGCAGCGCAAATCGCAGTCAGGCCAATGCTGCTTCAGCTTGCTGGCTGGCGGCAGGAAAACCGGGAGCGGATTGCCGCACGCTCAGATTTGTTTTCGGAAATCATTGCCAGCACAGACGGGTGGACTCTATTGAGCACAGGAGCCTATTTCGGCTATGTGAAACATCCCTTCTGCGGCACAGCTTCAATCGAGGTTGCGCAGGAAATGGCCCGCAAAATTGGTGTGCTGACCATCCCAGGGACATTCTTTGGCGATGGGCAGGAGGAATATCTCAGGTTCGCCTTCGCCAATGCGAGCCGGAATGTCATTGCCAAACTTTCTAAACGCCTATCTTATCTGTAATCAATTGAATTTTTTGAACAAACAGGAATGTTGTTTTATCCAAAGGCCGCTATCTATCATAGAGCCCAAGCCTTTCCGCTTGCAACTTGAGCAACGCAGTGACATTTCGAAGTGCGGGTGTGTCGATGCCTAATTTGTTAGCTACTTCAATGACCGCTGTCATCAAGGGATCGATCTCTAACGGTCTACCAGCTTCAATATCCTGACGGGTTGATGGCTTGTGGCCGATGATATTGGCGGCTCCCTCTATACGTTTTTCTATAGAGACATTGAATCTAGCTCCTAAAGCCTCACCCACTTGCTGAACTTCTCTCATGATAGTCTCAATTAAGCGACGGGTTCCGGGGTCTCCACCAATTTCGTCTAAGGTAGCACCCGTGAGGGCCGATACGGGATTAAATGAACAATTGCCCCAGAGTTTTATCCAAATTTCATCACGTAATTTAGCTTTTTGTGGAGCTTTGAGCCCGCCAGAAATCAACAGTGATGACAACTCTTTCAAGCGGTCCGAAGCCTCCATTGAGGGCTCACCTAATGTGAAGCGGTCTCCGCTTAAATGTTTGATCACTCCAGGTTCAACAATCTCACACGCCGGGTAAACAACGCAACCTATCGCTTTTTCTGGGCCTATTTCATGCCAAATTTTTCCATTTGGATCCACTGCGTCAATCGGCAAATCATCAAGCGAAGTTCCAGTATTAGCTTTGTAGAAATACCACCAAGGTAAACCATTTACCGCGGAAACAACAGTTGTGTTAGGGCCAATTAAAGGTTTCAGTTCGTTTATTATTCTAGTAATCCCGTGAGCTTTTACTGCAATTATGATATAGTCCTGGACACAAAAATCACCTGCTTTTTCACTGGCCGCAAGATTAAAAGTCGATCTACACCCATCTCTTATTATTGACAAACCATCATTTAAAATCGCCTCCAAATGAGGTCCGCGAGCGACTAAACTAACGTTCGCACCAGCCTCGTAAAGAGACCCGGCAAGAAAACCACCTATGGCACCAGCACCGAAAACACAGACTTTTGTCATTTTATTTCCATTCTAACTTCACTCAATTTTCAAGGCCCAACTTTTTTGCCAATCCTATTCTTTGCAACTTTCCGGTCGAGCCTTTCGGGATTTCATCAACAAAGCAAATATGCTTGGGTATTTTGAATTTAGCCAATTTTTCGGACGCATATTCAAGAAGTTCTTTCTTAGTCAATTCCTCATTATTATGGAGAATAATTGCGGCCCCTATTTCCTCTCCAAGCATCTTATCATTTACCGCAAATGTAACGACTTGTTGAATTGCAGGATGATCCATCAACACGTTATCCACCTCTAGAGGCGAGATTTTTTCACCTCCGCGATTTATAATCTCTTTCAATCTTCCAGTAATTTTTAAGTATCCGTCGTCATCAATCAAACCTTGGTCACCAGTCCTAAACCAACCATCCGTGAAGCTGGTGAGATTCGCTTCCGGGTTATTCTCATATCCGGGAGTCACATTATCACCTTTGATGCAAACTTCTCCCTCCTCGCCCCTTCGTTTTTGCCCTCCATGCTCATCCATTATACAGACAGCTGGCGAAGTAATTATTCCCACAAATCCAGCTTTTTGCATATTTGCACCAAGTGGATTAGAGGTCATCTGATGCGTAGCCTCAGTCATTCCATAAGCTTCAACAATTGGGCATGCGAAAATCTTGTTCAGTTCCTCAAAAACTGCCGGAGGGAGTGATGCCGAAGACGAGCGAATCAGTCGTAACTCGAGGTCTCTGCATTTTTGAATGTTTCTCCTTGCTCGAAGAAGCAATGCTTGGTGCATGGTCGGCACACCAGAAAACCAAGTGATTTTTTCTTCAACCGCCATGTCGAGGAAGCTGATGGCGTTAAATCCCGGAAGACAGCACACCGACGCGCCCTTTGAAAGACTACTTGTTAAGACGGCTATCAATCCATGGATGTGAAAAAGAGGCATGATATTTAAGCAGTGGTCTGCAGAGACCAAATCAATGCTTGACGCAATATTTTGAACTGATGCTGCAATATTTCGTTGAAGCAAAGGCACAACCTTAGGACGTGATGTTGTGCCGGAGGTATGAAGCACTAACGCCTCCATATCTACTTTACTCGGGCTTATGTTCTCGTCGCTTTCAAAAAGTTCAAAAATTCCTGCACAACTGCCCTCTAAAACTTTTGCTTCAACTACAGGAATAGATAATCCCTCAGCCGCTCTTATGACAGGATTTTCACTGTTTTCAGCCACGATAACCATGGCAGGCATAAGATCCTTTAGATAAAACTCATATTCACTCTCCTTGTAAGATGGGTTTAACGGAGCCGCAGACATGTGACTAGCGACAGCCAAAAAGGCGGTTGCCATCTCAGGACCATTTGGCATAACGATCGCGACCCTTGATTTGTTGTTCAAACCTTGAGACGCAAGTTGCCGAGCTACCTTTTTGCAATGGGTCCTTAATTCTGAGTAACTCAGCGGCAACCGATTTGGAGCCGTTAAAGCTACACTATCTGATACTCCGACCTCGAGAATTTCACTGATTGTCGATGGTTTCATGATGTTTACTCATCCTAAAGCAAAGGTTATCGAAACTATAAAAATGCAGCTGCTGCACCTAGATCGCATAGACATCGGTCATACTATTAAGACTTTTTTTCTGCAAATACTAACGCCATCATCGAATTGGAGTTTCATTAGATAAATTAGCAGCCAACACGTTTTTATTATTTTCAAAAAGAATAGATGGTGATGATTGAAATAGTTAATCGTTGCTTGTAAGAGCTGTCAAAAATAAACCAATTTTAACATATTGATTTTATGCATTTTTTTCCTTTATTTTATCAATAGTCATTTAAAAAATTTGTTTAGAAAAATTTGTAAAGTGTAAAATTAAAATTTTTTCACTTTACAAATTTACCCTTTTTAACTTCGGCATGGTGCCATGAATGATTTATTTCGTTACCAAGTTGTTGGCTGAAACGACAGTTAACAAAGAAAAATTTAAAGTTTGCGGGGGATGACCATTCCAAACGGAGGAAATTATGAGAAAAATTTTAACACTACTGGCTTTGGGCCTGTCCATGCTTACGACGTCCTTCGCCATTACTACCAATGCAGCGGCTTGGGAACCCAATAAACCTATTGACTTCATCATCATGGCCGGTAAAGGCGGTGGAGCTGATAAAATGGCGCGATTGATGCAAGGCATCGTAGAAAGCGAAGGGTTGGCCAATCGCCCACTTGTGCCCACAAATAAGTCTGGCGGCTCTGGAGCAGAAGCCCTGCTTGCAGCAAACTCAGCGACCGATCCTGACCACACAATAATGGTAACTCTCAATTCGTTTTACACCACACCACTCCGTCAGCCTGGGTTGGGCATAGACATCTTAACTTTTGCGCCAGTTGCACGCATGGCTGAGGACACATTTTTACTCTGGGTTCATAAAGACTCAGGTATCACTAGTTTTGAACAATGGCTAAAAGTAGTGAAAAAGGAGGGAAAAAATTGGGTGATGGGTGGCACTGGCTCCAACTCAGAAGACAACATTATCACCGACTTTTTAAACGAAAATTTTGATCTTAAGATCAAGTATATCCCCTACAAAGGCGGCGGAGCAGTTGCGAAAGATGTTGCAGGTAAGCAAATCAACTCATCTGTGAATAACCCATCAGAGGCCCTCGGTTTTTATAAGTCTGGTGATATGGTGCCGTTGGTTGCTTTTACAGACGAAAGGCTGCCAATGTTCCCAGAAGTACCGACACTTAAAGAAAAAGGGGCCAACTTCAGTTACTTCATGCAACGGTCTGTTGTCGGTGCGCCCGGCATGTCAGCTGATGCGCAGGCTTACTACACAAATTTGTTCGAGAAGGTTTATGCGTCTGCAGGTTGGCAGGAATATAAGTCCAAAAAGTCGCTCATGGGTGATTTGATGAGCGGTAACGAACTGTCTGCGTATTGGGAAAAGCAGCGTGGAAACCACGAGAGTATTCTTCGTGCATCAGGCGCCATAAAATAAAACAAATAACGGTTGAATACCCCCGGCCGATATCCAGCCGGGGGCTTTAAGGGTTGTGTAACATGCGCAGAGCAGAGATCATTACGGCTTTGATACTGGGATTGTTTTCTCTTTATTTCATGTGGAAAAGCGGAGAACCTCCTTCCTGGAACCCCGATGTTGGGCGCTTTAACAACATTGGTTTTGATGATAGCGGAACGCCAGGAGGCGGTTTTTGGCCATTTTGGCTAGGCATGATCATGTTTGGTTGCTGCTTGTGGATAGGCGTCAACTGGTTTTTAAAAAAATCACCAGCCTCAAAATCCACAGAGCCATTTCTCGATGAATTTGGAAAAAAAAATCTTTTTGCCGTGTCTTTTGGTTTACTCAGCTTTCTTATTTTAATTCACGTGATTGGATTTTACGGAGCAATTTTAGTTTTCTTAATATATTATATTCGCTTTGTCGGAAGACACTCTTGGTCAGCAACGTTAGGCATATCTCTAGCAATACCAATACTTGGTTTTTTCTTCTTTGATGTGGCCATGCGCATAGTGTTGCCGAAGGGCTACTCGGAGCCTCTTTTTATACCACTTTACGATTTGTTTTTATGAATTTGGTTGAAATATACTGCAAAGGTTAATCATTTGATATGGAAATAGTCAGCGCACTATTTGATGGAATTTATGTCGCATTAGAGCCTGTAAACCTCGGTTTGGCAATTATTGGCGTAGTTGTTGGACTTTTTGTAGGCGCGATGCCTGGTTTAGGCTCCGTTAACGGCGTTGCAATACTTTTGCCTTTTACTTTCGTTATCCAAAACTTTACGGGTGGGGCGACGTCACCTATGATTTTTCTCGCAGCCGTCTACTATGGGGCCATGTATGGTGGGGCTATATCCTCAATTGCACTGGGGATACCAGGAGCTTCAACTGCCGTGGCAACAACTTTTGACGGCAGGCCACTTGCACTGAAGGGCAAAGCGCATGTTGCGCTAATGACTGCGGCAATAGCTTCATTTGTTGGCGCAACAGTTGCCAATATTCTTTTCACAGGATTTGCTCCTGTGCTCGCTTCTGTGGCGCTTAACTTTGGAAACCCCGAAATTTTTGCACTGATGTTACTTGCGTTTGCAACATTTGCAGGCCTTGGCGGCGATGACTTCCCCAAAACCATTTTCTCAATTTGCTTTGGGCTAGCGCTATCTGCAGTTGGATTTGATATTATATCAGGTGAACCCCGCCTTATTTTCTTTGACATACAGGGCTTTTCTCACGGCATTCGCTTTTTGGTTCTCGCTATTGGTATCTACGGTATCGGTGAAATGCTGTGGACCATTAATGCATCAAAAAACAAGACAACAATGACAAGCGTTGAAATCAACTTTCAAAGTATGACAGCTGCATTATTGAGGTTTAAAGAAGCTTTGAAAGGAACCACTATCGGCTCTTTTTTAGGTTTTTTTATTGGGATTCTACCTGCTGCTGGTGCGACCCCTGCTTCCCTTATGGGTTATGGGATAACCAAGATGGCTTCCAGAAATCCTGAACAATTTGGAAAAGGAGCACTCGATGGCGTGGCTGCTCCGGAAGCAGCAAACAATTCTGCGTCAACAGGCGCCATGCTTCCAATGATGACGCTTGGCATCCCAGGCTCTCCGACCACCGCTGTGTTACTTGCGGGAATGGTGATTTGGGGGCTTGATCCAGGGCCGTTGTTGTTTTCAGAACAGCCGGATTTCGTTTGGCCGTTGATTGGTTCTTTCTATGTGTCAAATTTAGTCGCGTTAATAGTTAATCTTGCGTTCATCCCAATATTTCTCTGGATGCTAAGAATGCCATTCACGATTTTATCACCTATCATTTTTGTTTTATCTCTCGTCGGAACATACGCAGCGTACATGAATATGTTTGACGTTTGGTTGATGGTGCTAGTGGGCTTTGGTGGGTTCTTTATGAGAATGTTGGATTACCCTGTGGCGCCGGCTGTGTTGGCGATTGTGCTCGGACCAATAGCGGAGCCAGCTCTTCGCCAAACCCTTATGCAATACGAGACTTTCACAATATTTTTTACTCGACCGATTGCTGCGCCAATCACAATAGCAGCCATAATACTTATTTTGCTTCCGGGTTTAAAATTTTTACTCAAAAAGATTAATAAATGAATACATGGAATCCTGTGCGTACTAACTTTAGTTTTTTATGTGTTCTGCATAAAATTTTCATAAATTTGACTTCACACTCTCATAAAACTCCATAATTGATTATCTACTTCCGATGTCCACTCAAAATGAAACTATACCCTGCAAAGCCATCATCTTTGACCTAGACGGTCTGCTGCTTGACAGCGAAACTCTGTCCTATGAAACCTATGTCACAACCGCGGACCGCTATGGGATAAGCGCCGGATTCGCTAGCTACAGCCGGATGATCGGACTGAACATGATCGAGGGGGTTGAGGTGTTGCGGAGTATTTTGCCGGCGCGCATTGATGCCGCAATCTTCAAGGCTGAATGGGTTGCGCAATATAACGAAAGGCTTTCAGGCGCAGTACCGGTGAAGCCTGGTATCGTCGATGTGATCAACCGGCTTGCCACGCACAACATACCGATGGCCGTAGCGACATCGTCACCAGGCGAAAAGGCGCGCGATATTCTGGACCGGGTTGGTCTGGCGTCACATATGCTGGCAATCACCGGCGGCAATGAAGTCAAACGCGGCAAACCAGCACCAGATGTCTATCTCGCCAGCATCAAAAAACTGGTATGTATGGGTGGCATCACGGGTGCTGATGATTGTGTCGCATTCGAGGATTCGGAGGTGGGCGTAAGGGCTGCCCTTGCTGCAGGTCTGCGCGTCATTCAGATACCCGACCTGGTGCCGGCCGAAAAACCATCATCGCCACCCTTCCATCTGATTGCGGATACGCTAGCAAACGGGGTGGGTTGGCTTAAATTTGATGAATAATCGACTGGTAATCGCACATGATGTAGTGGACGCTCTGAGCTGAGTTGCCTATCATTTTGGTCGGGAGAAATTATCAATTTGGAGACTGAACATGCGCTATCTTCATACCATGGTCAGAGTACATAACCTTGAAAACTCGCTTGATTTCTACTGCAACAAACTCGGGCTTGTTGAAACACGGCGCAAGGAGGTTGCGGCAGGCAGGTTCACACTGGTTTTTTTGGCAGCAAGCAAGGATGCCGACGGCGCACAGGCAAGCGGATCACCTGAACTGGAACTGACCTATAACTGGGATACAGAAGATTATGACTATGGCCGTAATTTTGGTCACCTTGCCTACCAGGTCGACAATATTTACGAGATGTGCCAACGCCTGATGGATGCGGGGGTAAAGATCAACCGTCCACCGCGTGATGGCCGTATGGCCTTCGTCAAATCGCCAGACAATATCTCGATAGAATTGCTGCAAGATGGTGATGCGCTGCCACCCGCCGAACCATGGGCGTCAATGGAGAATTTCGGCAGCTGGTAACGGCAAAGGCAACAGCAGAAACGAGAAAAAAAGGGAGCACACAGATGCTGGACATTCATCAGTTTACTTATGGTGAAGATAATTACGGCGTGCTGTTGCATTGCCGTAACAGCGGTGATACGGCCATGATTGATGCGGGCGACGCCTATGCCGGCGAACTGGCGCTTGAGAGAACTGGCTGGTCGCTAAGCCAGATTTGGATTACCCATCATCATGATGATCACACCGCCGGATTAGCCGTGCTAAAAGCGAAGCACAATGCGCATGTGATTGGTCCAGCTACCCGAGGAAAGCCGTTAGCTGGCGTTGATCAACAGGTCGATGATGGCGAACATTTTTCCTTTGCCTCTCGCGAAGTTAAGGTGCTGACAACGCCTGGCCATACCCTTGACATGACCAATTTTTACCTACCGCACGAGAAGCTGTTGTTCACCGGCGACACGCTGTTTGCGATGGGATGTGGCCGTCTCTTTGAGGGTGATGCCCAGATGATGTGGGCCAGTCTAAGCAAGCTGATGGCGTTGCCCAGTGACACAACCATATATTGCAGCCATGAATATACCGCCACTAACGCCACCTTTGCGCTTTCAGTTGATCCAGACAATCAAATGTTGATTGACCGGGCGCGGCAAGTGACAGACTTACGCGCTTCAGGTAAGCCAACAGTGCCAACAAACATGTCGCTGGAAAAGGCAACAAACCCATTCTTGAGAGTTGGAGATGGAGCAATCAAAACGGCGATTAACATGGAGGATAAGAGCGAAGTTGAGGTTTTTGCAAAGCTTCGCAAAATGAAGGACAATTTCAAGGGTTAAAAGAAAAATAGCGCGCAAAGATTTTTCTGAAGGATTAATCTGCCTATCTGTGTACGTCCAAAATAAAGTGCACACAAGAACCCTATGCCATAAGAAGCGGGACAATTGCACTTTCATTCCCATGTTTGGATCTAAGGTCCTCCAGCGTTCGTTTAAACGTCGGGCGGCAAGCCTTCGTCTTTCTTGCCACTACCGCTGACACCAGTCCGAGATAATTTGGATCATCCATTTTGTGTGGCGTTAAAGTACAAATATATATGAATTTCAACAAAGCCTGCTGAAGCACTAAAAAATCTAGTGCGAGCAAGGCATGTCTCGAATTAAAATCATCTACAATCGTCAGAAAATGGCTCAAAAACAAATTTGTCCATACCCAATCTTTATTCAGTTTGGATGGCCTAAATAGAAGGCCCCGCTTTTTGATAAACAGCTCCAGCAATTGTTTTTCACTAATGTCATTATTTGATCCAGTTTCTTCATCAGTCATTCCATTGATTTCAAGCAGTGTGAGTGGAATATTCGTGTCATTTAAAAGAGATCTCTCGATTATGAGTGGTACTAGGCTCTCCATCTGAATTAGGGCTGGATCAAAATCAAGTTCTGCCGAACTCAACTCAAGTTGTTTTTCAAATAACATTGCTGATAAATGCTCTTCGCTAAGGATTGCACTACCATTTACTGTTGAGATTGCACTTCTTGCGGCAATTATTTTTTTCCAAAGTGGTAATGAGGAAGTGTTAACAAAATTGTAAAGCGCGAAAAAAAGGTTCTTTTCCTTGCTTGAAAAAGAGCCACATAGAAAAGTGAACTGTCGGCTTTCGTCCTTTTTTGCTTTTGGTCGGTCGACTAAATTCATCGCGTCCTCAGAAGTCACTGTTAATCTAGCAACCTCTGGGCATTCCTGCGTAAACGAGCGAATATTTAGATTATGAAAATGAAAATTTACTCTTGGAAACGTACCACAAGTTTTCGACAAAGCTCTCTCACCTAAAGACTTTTGGACACTGCAAAGCCCCTCGGGTGTGAGCATGGAACACTCTCCTCTAGCGTTCTTTTTGATTGTGCCGAATGCTTGACTTGATCTACTACTGCCATAAATCTTTTTTGTAATTTTTTGCGCCAGATCTGCATCTTTTTTGTATTGCCGATAAGTGTCTTTGTCTAAAGCAACGTTCCATCCCACGCAGCATGATAAAGCGCATTTCTCAGCGACACATTGAAACTCTGAGCCTAATTTTGGCTGGAATGATACATTGTCTAACTTTTTTTGGTTATTCATTTGGCAACCTTTAGATGCACCTAATCATTACTTACTAAAGGTTTGGAGCAAATTTTATGCCACTCTAACAGGCTAAGAAGAATAAATGATTTTTTGCCAAAAACTCAGATCACTTAAGTAATTGGGGTGAATGAGCCTGGAGCGGATCGAAAATCAGCGAGATCTTTTGAACCTGTCAAGAAAAGTGTCAACTCCATTTGCGCTTTCAAATCAGCGATGGCCTGACTCGCTGCTATCAGATCAGGTGGGCCATTCTCTGGCCCGACAAGCGCCTTTAGCACCGGTCCGGCGAGTGATACCGCCGTTGCGCCCAGCCATATTGCCTTGGCCGCATCTAGGCCATGTCGCACCCCACCAGACGCTAGAAGCACTCTCTCTGGCATTGCTATGCTGATCTTTTGCAGGCAGGTCACTGTTGGCATTCCCCAATCAAGAAACGGTGAAAAAAGGCCTGAATCTTCGCAGCGCGCTGCCTCAATTCGTGTCCAGTTAGTGCCCCCAAGCCCCGCCACATCGACTGCCCAAACACCCACATCGAAGAGACGGCGCGCAACCGCCAAACCAATGCCGGCGCCAACCTCCTTGACGATTACCCTACAGGGCAGAGCGACAACAGCTTGTTCGATGGCTGCCAGCACATGACGCCAGTCACACTCGCCCTCAGGTTGAACAACTTCCTGAAGGGGGTTGAGATGAATGGCAATAGCATCAGCCTGCAAATCATCAACGGCGCGTTTGGCAAGATCTATACCATCTGCCTTTGCCAACTGAATACCGCCTAGGTTGCCAATCAGAGGAATTGAAGGCGCAAGGGCACGCAGATCATGCTGCGAACTACCAGCCTCAAGACTTGCACGTTGTGAGCCGACAGCAAGGCCAATCCCTGCAGTCTCAGCAAGCTCTGCAAGGGCACGGTTGATGCCGTTTGCCCGTGCCGTGCCACCGGTCATCGAGCCGATGAAAAGTGGGGCCGATAGATGATGATCTAAAAATTCAGTCCTAAGGTCTATGTCTTCAAGACTGCATTCGGGGATCGCACAATGGTCCAGACGGACATTATCGAAGCCAGCGTCAATCGCAGCCATCGCAAGCGGGTCGAGTGCCAGCGCGATATGGGCATCTTTGCGATCAGCGCTGGTCGTCTTTTCAGACATGATGATTATCCTCGCTGGGAATTGTCTGCTTTAGCGCAAAAAAGCCGTCAACTAATATCATATGTGGTACGGTAAGTGCAGCAAGTCCGATAAAGACAACCCTTAGCAATGCCAATTCTACCATCATGAAGCTGGCGCACCACCAGTACGCAGCCGCGCCAGCACCCCAGCTTGCAAAGGTAAAGGCAATGGCACCAGTAAACAACATGGAGCGCGTAAACTCCGCTTTCACGGCTGTCCAAACAGACCAGAGATGCCGGGCAGAATGAACAAAGCAGAAGTAAATAGCAAAACCAACAAGCGGCGGCACCGCTGTAAACAGCAAAATCAGCAGGCCAGCTTCAAGAAACCCAAAGCGCCAGCGGGCATCCAAATAGGCCTGCCACGCGTAAATGGCCAAGGCTACCGCAACTATCACCGTTGCCACATCAATTGCCATCCACACCAACGCGGTATCACCCCCGATGAGATAGCCAAAAATGACATTAACCTCCAGCCGGTGGCTCTGGCTGATGCCAGCGACAACGACACCGCCGTGAGCTACCGCCTGAACGTATCTTAACAATCCTGCCCCCGCGCGGGCATCACCAAGACCAAAATGGACGATACTGATGCCTAGAAACCCTATTAGCGTGGCCACAGGAAAAACCAGCCACAATCCAACGACAAGACCAGCCAACGCCAGATAGAGAATGATAAAACGAATCATAATGAGAGGTCGGTTCGCCTGTCCAAGACAGGCAGCAATAGCACCATCAAACGCACCATGTGGCAGACCGATCAGCACCACCCCACCCAGTGCCAGCAGATTGACAAGGCCAAAGCTGGCCATCAGCGTATCGATGGTCATCGCGCCCCCTCACCTCCGCTGGAGGGGGAAATCACCCCAGCTACGTTTGGACTAGAAGATCCTAATATCAGACGACAGACCGCCTTGATGAAAATCCATTTTGGCATTGCCAGAATAACCTTGAGTCGAACCACCCATCCTGCCTCTCCACTCAAAAACAGCGCAAACTCGTCACCATCAAGCGCCCGTGCCATTCGCAGAAACAAAGCCGGAGCGCGCGCCGGCCAATGGCGCAGGACAGCAACAAAAACCTCATCCATCCATAAATCAACCGGTTTGTGGGGGCTACGCACTGCCAGCGGGCCACCCCTGTCGGTCGTCGCTGTGGTCTGGCCAGCTCTAGAGATAGTGTCGGCGATCTGCCTCTGAATGAAAGCAAAGGCATAACCGCTTGAGGGTCTGATAGCCCCGCCATTGCTCCCAAGTCCTATCATGGCGGACGTAGACCGAGGCAGGCGTCCTAGCGGTATTGCGCCAGCCTCCGTTCTTTCGGTGGTAAATTTGGCAACACCGCAATGCGCCGCAAGGTACTGAGTGATTGCCGTCTCAAAAAAAACATCAGGTTGACGGTCAGGTGCGAACATGGTCGATTCAACAAGAGCAGTTCTGTCATCGAAGGGTAGCAGATAGATGAAATGGATGCCTCGCGACTGATCGCAGCGAAAATCCATCAGAATGGCCTGAGTCGAATCAAAGCTGCCCCTAGGCGCTGCAACCTCCCACCCGATAAAATGCTGAATCATCTGGCCTGCCGGAACCGCGGGTGGACGACTGTCAAGAATCTGCGCGGTGGCAACATCCTTCAATTTCTTCTGGCTTACAAACGTCACCCCATGGCCACGGGCCAGATCAGTGCAATACGACTCCCAACGGTTGCGATGTAGGGCGTAATAGGCATGTTTCTGCGACGCCAACAGAGCCTCACCCTCAGCCGTTGCAACGCGCCAGCAAGTCCATCTATGACGGGCGAGTTCTGCTGCGGCTTCCAACCCAGGAATTTGCCAAAATCCCCAGATATGGTCCTGCCGTGGTGGCGCCCCATCTGGATGTGCCAATGTTAGACGATGATGCGGCACCTCATCAGCTCGCGCAGCAAGAGACAAGGCCGCGCATCCATCGCCAATGACGTGAACAATTTGCCGAATAGGTCTGGATTGTGTGCTAGCTGACATGAGGTAGACCTCGCAGGGCTTTATGAAGCGACCTATCATGCCTCATGTAATGCGACGACAGTGCACGGGTGAACAGACTGCCCAATGCAAGCCCAGAACACCATAATTTTGCTGACTGGCTGGTTACCTGTCGGCCAAGATGCCAAGCATAATCGACAGCAGCAAGCTGAACTCCAATCTGTCGATAGACGCGGGCCGCAACAGCAATGCCAAGATGCGCACGCCACGGCAGATAGGGATAGCCGATTGCACCGCTTTGATAAAATTGTTCTGCCAACAGCAGGAGACGCCCAACCGCCCTGGCAATCTTCTGGCTGTCAGCACCATCAGGATTATCCGCCGCGGCACAGATCGCTGCTGGTGACATGTCATTGACCCACACCCCTGGCAAGTAACGCCTACCTTTCCGGGCATCTTCAAGAACATCGCGGGCGATGTTGGTTAGCTGCATACCGATGCCAAGATCTATAGCATGGGCTTTGGCATTGGCATCCTGGCAGTCTAAGACGTCACACATTAGCAATCCAACCGTTCCGGCAACACGATAGGCGTAGCGAAGTAGCGCAGCCTCGTCGACAAGACAGACCTCATCAGCCTGATCCTGCAAAAGCCCCTCAATTAACGCGGTTAGAACAGCCGGTGAAAATTCCATCTCAATCATGAAAGGGCGAAAGGTGCCGAAAGCCGGATCATTACCCGTCCCGCCTGCTGCCAAATCTTCCTTGATGCAGGCTAGGCGAGCAGGGCCATCTGGAATGTCGTCATCTGCCATATCATCAAGAAGCCGGCAGAACGCATAGAGCCGGGCGGAATTTTTGCCCATTCTCGAACCAAGAAAACGGCTTGCCCAATAGAAACTTCGCCCATTGGCAGCAAGCGATTCCTGCGGTGTGAGAGTTTCGTTGCAGATCATTCCCTTGTCAGCCATATCTGGCCATCACCTCCCGTTACCAGAAGCCATCAGCCAGCTTTGCGCGCCTGATCCTCCTCATCTATCAATGCCTCAACCACCTTAGCAGAACAAAGCACACCTGGCATCCCGGCACCCGGATGCGCACCAGCAGCAGAAAAATAGAGGTTTGGGATATGTGGATCCCGGTTATGGTAGCGGAACCATGCTGACTGTGCAAATATTGGCGAGATCGAAAAACCAGCACCATGCATCGATCGGTAATCTGTCTTAAAATCCTCGGGCGTCATCCAAAAATCCTCAGTGATGACAGCCTCGAGACCCGGCATGATGGTATCGTCCAGGGCCGCAACAATCCGATCGCGCAATATCGGACCCATTTCCTGCCAATCAATCTTTCCAAGCAGATTTGGCACAGGACACAGAACATAAAAACTGTCACAGCCTTCAGGCGCAAAGCTGGAGTCGGTTGCTGTCGGCCGATGCAAATAAAGCGAAAAATCATCGGCAAGGATCTTCTTATAAAAGATATCAGCAAGCAGTTCCTTGTAGCGGGGCCCCATCCAGATCGTATGATGGGCAACGTCTGCATAGCTTTTTCGGGTGCCGAAGAAAAGCACATAAAGTCCCATTGAATATTGCGTAACCGCCTCCGGCAAGGCGCGTTTGCGCCGCCTGTTAGCGGTCGGCAGCATCTGCGCATAAACCATTGGCGGATCGCCATTGCAAATCACCCGGCCAGCAGAAAACACTCGCCCATCGACGGCCTTCGCTCCGGTTGCACAGGATCCCTTTATAGTTATTTCCTCGATATCTGTATTCAGAACCACCTTCACGCCAGCCCGTTCTAGCAGTCGGTGCAATTGTTCGACAAGCCGCCCTGTGCCACCTATGCAGAAAAACACGCCCCATTGGCGTTCCAAGTAATGTATCAGACTGTAGATTGAAGTTGTGGTAAAGGGATTGCCTCCAACCAGCAAAGGATGGATTGAGAATGCCTGACGCAGCAAAGGATGTTTTATGTGACTGTTAACAATTCCAGCGACCGTCTTATAGCTCCGCAACCGCAGAAGTGATGGCACTTGTGCCATCATTGTCCAGAACCGAGTAAAGGGCTGGTCAGCTAGCTTTTCAAAGCCGATCTCGAAAATCTGCTTTGAGGTTTTCAGCAAACCCGCATAGCCGTCAACATCACCGGCATTGAATCGCCTTATTTCTGCATTGGTATCCTCTATTGATGGCCGATAGTCGAATTGCTGTCCATCATGAAATCGAAAGCGGTACCAGGGATCAAGAGGACGGAATTCGAGATGGTCCTCGCGACGCTCACCAAACAGCGCAAACAACTCGTCAAACAGAAAGGGTGCAGTGATTACAGTTGGGCCTGCATCATGGCGAAAGCCACCCCGCTCAAACACCTGTGCACGGCCACCGATGGCCTGTAACCGATCAACCAGCGTAACCGAATAGCCTTTAGCACGCATTCGAAGGGCAGCGGCAATGCCGCCAAATCCTGCGCCAATAACAAGAACATCAGTGGAGTTAGGCGCATCCCCTCCGACTTCAACGGCGTGAACGCAAGAAGGTTTTTTCATCACAATAGAACTTTAGAGGACACAGTTTTGCGGTGTCAACGCTCGGACTGACTTCTGGCAAACTTGCTCCAGCATCTGCTGAACAGGAGTGATCACCTCTATTAGCTCTTCAGGCAGGGATGCAGCTAGCCGCTCGCTTTCATCGAGCATACCGTGCATCCTGACAGCGGCAACTTTCATAGCTGACGATTCTGTAATTGCGTCCCGCCAACGCACCAACTGTTCACTGCTGCCTGACGCATACCAGCTATCGAACATGCTCCGTTTCTCGGCTGCCAGACTGTCCCTGAACAACACAACAACGGCGTTCGGCGCACGTCTACCAAGGTCGGAGCCAATCGTTGCCGCGCCATCATCACCTCGAAAGTTCAAGATGTCATTAGCTATCTGATAGGCGTTGCCAAGGCAGCGAAAATAAGCGCCAACGGTCGCTGATGCCCCACCATGAAGCGCCATAGCGGCGACGCCTTCAAGTGGTGCAGTCAACAGCGGTGCTGTCTTGTCAGCTGCGATTTCAACATAGCTCTGCCAATCGCAGTTTCGCTGAATATCAAACTCGCGAGCCTCACCCATGGTTGTTGTTTTCATGTGATCGGCAAGAATTTTCACCAACATTGGCGTCTGCGAGCGCTGCGCCGCCTCTGCGGCCAGCTCAAAAGACAGGGCAACCAGCCAGTCCCCAAGCGTTAGCGCAATATCACGCCCATATTTCGACCATACGGCGGGGCGTCCGCGACGCAGCTGGTCGCCATCACAGATATCATCATGGATCAACGAGGCATTATGCAAAATTTCGATAGCAACTGCCCAATGAAGAGCGGCAGCACGATCAACGTTCAAAAGGTAAGAGGCGCGGAGTGCCATTTTCGCTCGCAACATCTTGCCCGGCTTGGCGAAATGGTGGTTAGCTGCCTCGGCCA